>CBFHRY010000015.1:16896-22169 GCA_965658385.1 Gammaproteobacteria bacterium | reverse complement strand
GCAGATTCTGCTAAATATCCTCTTAAGCCCTCTTCATAAAACCATTTGACTCGCTCTGATTTTTTTTCATGAAAAAAATCTATTGTAAGGCCTGGGCAAAGTACAGCTTTAGCCTTTAATAAATGTTTTAAATGTTTTATTTGAACTTCTGTTGTTTCAAAATAGGAACTATTAGGTTTAAACCTAATTGTTGTACCAGAATTTCTTGTTCCAACTTCCCCTATTTGATGAAGATCTTCCTTTTTCTCTCCATCATTAAAGGTAATGCTATGCTCTTTTGAGTCTCTCCTTATCTTAACTTCAAGTTCACTAGACAGTGCATTAACAACTGAGACCCCTACCCCGTGAAGGCCTCCAGAAAAATTATATTCGTCACCTGAAAATTTTGCACCAGCGTGAAGTTTGCACATAATAAGCTCCACCCCCGAAACCTTATGTTCTGGATGAATATCTACTGGCATTCCCCTACCATCATCAATTACTTGAATAAATCCGTCCTTAAATATACTTACCTTAATAGTTGAGCAATGCCCAGACAGAGCCTCATCTACTGAGTTATCAAGGACTTCTTGGATAAGGTGATTTGGATTGCTAGTGTCTGTATACATTCCTGGTCTTTTTTTGACAGGATCTAAGCCAGATAAAACCTCTATTGCTTTTGAGTCGTATGAATTAGCCAATTTATTTATGTGTACCTTATTTATTTAAGCATTGAACTATTTGTATATATTCTACTCTAAGAAATTAATAAAGATGCATTAGGGAACATATAATTTAAAAAATTATGACAATTGCAAAAATAATTAAAATGTTTACACTGCACACATTGAAATTAAGTTAATATATCGAGATGTTGATAAAAAAATATAAAATTCTTCTAAAAGTAATTGCACTATGCATTCTATTATTTCCATTAGATACAAGTGCTGAAAATATTTTAGATATTTACAATGAGGCTCTTGAAAATGATCCCACATTCAAAGCTGCAGAATATTCTTACTTAGCCGATAAAGAAATAAAAGTTCAAGGAAGGGCTGCGCTTTTGCCAAGTGTTTCAATTAGCGGAAATACGAATTGGAATGAGTATTATCAGAATAAAGAGCTAACTCAAAATTACAATTCTTTTTCTTCATCTGCATCTATCACACAACCTCTTTTTAGATTAGATAACTGGTTTAACTATAAACAATCAAAATCATTAACAAATGCAGCGGAAGCTGATTTTGCATATGAGCAACAGAATCTATTAGTTAGAACTGCCGAATTATACTTTGGTGTTTTAAGAGCAATTGATAATTTAAATGCTGCTATTTCAGAAGAAAAAGCGATAAAGCAACAACTTGATCAAGCAAAACAAAGATTTGAGGTTGGGCTTTCTGCTATTACCGGAGTTCAAGAGGCGCAATTAGCATATGATTTAAGCAAAGCTTCTAGGATTAGATCAGAAGGTAGTTTATTTTCAGCTAGAGAAGCTTTAAACGCATTAATAGGAAGAGAAGTTTTTAGTATTGATGAACTTGGAGAAAATTTAGAGATAGTTGCGCCAACACCTACTTCTAAAGAGCAATGGGTAGAACTTGCTCTAAAGAAAAATTTTAAGCTTAAAGCAGCCTATCTGAGAAAAGATGCAGCAAAAAGTGGTGCAAGGAGCGCTGCATCTAACCATCTTCCGAAGATAAATATCGTAGGCACAGAATCTGAGTCTGAAACAAATCAATATAATTATGAAGGTTTTAGTATTAATGGACAGGGAATTCCTGTTCCATCTGTTACCGGAAGAAGGAATTATTCAATTCAGCTAAGCATGCCTATTTATCAAGGTGGTGCAGTTAGCTCTAGAAGAAAGCAGGCATATGCTCAATACGATAGAACGACTGAAAATACATTGTTTACAGAAAGGTCTGTAATACAAGAAGTAAGGTCTCAATATTCTAATGTTATTACTCTTGTTGCTAATGTAACTGCTCAAAAACAAGCTGTTATTTCTGCGACTAGTGCACTTGAAGCAACTCAAGTAGGTTATAAAGTTGGAACACGAAATGTAGTTGATTTATTACAAGCAGAAAAAAATCTATATAGTGCAGAGAAAAATTTAGCTAATGCAAAATATGATTACATACTTGCTAATCTGAGGCTTGCATTAGCCTCTGGAACAATTGCTCCAAAAGACATTGTAAATATTAATAATCTTCTGAAGTAGCTCATGCCTGAGCTTCCTGAGGTTGAGACTACTATGAGAGCTATTAGTGGTTTTTCTGGGAAGAAAATTTTATCCTCCAAAGTTAATAACCCAAACCTCAGATGGAGGGTTAATAAGAATTTTGATTCTATAATCAGAAATATTCAAATTAAGAATATTCACAGAAGAGCAAAATACATAATTTTTTCTTTTAAAGAGTTTTATTTGCTTCTTCATTTAGGCATGTCTGGAAGCATAAGAATTGCCAACAAATCCAGTAATTATTTCAAAAAACATGACCATGTAGAGCTGGTCTTTAAAGACCAAAAAATTATTTATAATGATCCACGACGATTTGGATCAATGCACATAATTAAAGATCTTGACTCTCATTTCTTACTAAGCAATTTAGGCCCTGAGCCATTAAGCAAAAAATTTAATAGTAAATACTTAAATCATCTGTGCTCAAGTTCTAAAACTTCGATTAAGAGTTTTATCATGAACCAAAAAAATGTTGTTGGTGTTGGAAATATCTATGCCTCAGAAAGTTTATTCATGGCAAAAATAAGCCCACTGCGACCTGCAAGCAGCTTAGAACTAGATGAATGCAAAGCATTGGTAAAAAGTATTAAAGCTATTTTAAGGAATGCTATTAATGCAGGGGGAACTACTTTAAAAGATTTTTATTCAGCTGATGGGAATGCTGGATACTTTAAGGTTAGGCTTAAGGTTTACGACAGAGAGAATAAAAAATGCAAAAGATGTGATGCGCTTATTAATAAAATAATTCAAAATCAAAGAGCAACATATTATTGTAATAAATGTCAGTCATAGCTTAACTTCTATCTAATTTTGCTTGAAGTGCTTGTTCTACAACTGGGTGCACAAATTTAGAAACATCGCCCTTAAGATCTGATATTTCTTTTATCAGGCTAGATGAAACATATATTAAGCTTTCTTTAGGTGTTAAAAATATACTTTCAATATCAGGAGCAAGTGCCCTATTCATAGTTGCTAATTGGAATTCGTATTCGAAATCAGCTACAGCTCTAAGGCCTCTTATTATTGCGCATGCGTTATGTTCTCTTGCTAAATCAACGGTCAATTGCCTTGGAAACCCAAGGACTTCTACACGCTCATTGTCTTTATATATTTGTTTTACCAGCCTAACTCTCTCATCTAAAGAAAATAATGGCCTTTTACCTTCACTTTGAGCAACCGCAACTACAATCTTGTCAAACAGCCCACACCCTCTGTCAATAATATCCATATGTCCCAGAGTTATTGGATCAAAAGAACCTGGGTATATTGCTACTTTCATAAGCAAATGATACTAAAGATTATTTATTAAGCAAAATTTTAACAGTATTCGGTGATTGCTCTACAATCATTGAGGCTAGTTCTTTTAGAAGCTTATCTTTAGAGAATTTTTTTCGATAGATTAAGCTAATTTTTCGGGACGCTTGTTTTTCGTTTATTTTGCTTACAAATATTCCCATGTCAGTGGTCCATGATGATTGAAGTGCCAGTGCTGGTATTAAGGTAAACCCTTCTCCAGCGGCAACTATATTAATTAATGTTTCAAGACTAGTTGCTCTCGTATCAAGATTTTGCTCTATATCAATGTCTTTTGGGGAGCAGACTCTTAATGCTTGATCCCTTAAGCAATGACCATCATGGAGCAGAAGCATTCTTTCCTTTTTTAAATCAGAAGACTTCAAGTTATCAATATTTCTTAGGTTACTATCTTTGTGAAATGCTGCCCAAAAAGGTTCTTCGAATAAATCTATATTATTAAACTTCTGCTTATCAACATCAGTTGCTAATAAAACAGCATCAAGCTCACCTGAACTGAGTTTTCTAAGGAGATTTTCAGTTATATTTTCATCAAAAAATACCTTAGATCCAGGAATCTTATGTTTAAGTTCTAAAAAAAATTTTGGTATTAAATAAGGCCCAAGAGTTGGTATTATTCCCAGCCTAAGTGGTGATGACCATGGGTCAGAGTTTTCTTTTGACAGTTTTGTAATTTGATCAGCGTCACTAGTAATGGCTCTTGCTTTTTCAATAACCTGTTCTCCAAATTTAGTAATTGAAAGGCTTTTTGTTGACCGCTCAAAAATCTGGTTACCTAGATACTCTTCAAGCTTCTTAATTTGTCCACTTAAAGTAGGTTGAGATACGTTACACACCCTGGCTGCTTTAATAAAACTACCTTGGTCTGCTACAGCTACTATATATGAGAGATCTCTAAGATTCATTGTTAATGCGAATGATTATCATTTATTTACTATAACTTATTTTAAATATGTATTAATAGGTATTGCCTATATGTATTATAGAAAAAAACATATTGAAAATATACAAAATGCCAATATTATTTACGTATTAATTCTAGGAGGAATAATTATGGATTTGAAAGGATCAAAAACAGAAGGTCATTTAAAAGATGCATTTGCTGGTGAATCACAAGCAAACAGAAGATATTTATACTTTGCACAAAAAGCTGATGTTGAAGGCTATAATGATGTGGCAGCAGTATTTAGATCAACAGCGGAGGGTGAAACTGGGCATGCTCATGGTCACCTAGAGTACCTTGAAGAGTGTGGCGACCCTGCTACTGGAGAACCATTCGGTGATACTTTATCTAACTTAAAGTCCGCCATCGCTGGTGAAACTCATGAGTATACTGATATGTATCCTGGCATGGCTAAAGATGCTAGAGATGAGGGATTTGATGAAATTTCTGATTGGTTCGAGACTCTTGCTAAAGCAGAAAGATCTCATGCCAATAGATTCCAAAAAGCTTTAGACGAAGTAGTCTAATTTCTTTATAAAGGAGGTTGGTAACAGCCTCCTTTCCTAATACCATGGCTGAAAAAATACATACTTCAAGAGAAGGTGGCGTAGACGCACCTACAAGACATAATTTAGATTGGAAAAATCCTGAGTTCTATGATCAAAGCAAAATTGATGAGGAGCTCTACAGAACATTTGAAATATGTCACGGTTGTAGACGTTGTGTAAGCCTATGTGATGCATACCCTACTCTCTTTGATCTTATTGATGAATCTGAAACCTATGATATAGATAG
>CBFHRY010000015.1:9289-16798 GCA_965658385.1 Gammaproteobacteria bacterium | reverse complement strand
GGCGTTGTGTAAGCCTATGTGATGCATACCCTACTCTCTTTGATCTTATTGATGAATCTGAAACCTATGATATAGATAGTGTTGATAAGAAAGATTATAAAAAAGTAGTTGACGAGTGCTACATGTGTGATCTCTGCTATCAAACCAAATGTCCATATGTTCCGCCTCATCCATGGGCATTAGACTTTCCTCATTTAATGCTAAGGTCTAAGGCTGCAAACTTCAAAAAAAATAATGAGCCAATTAAGAAAAGGATAAGAGACAAATCTTTAAGCTCAACCGATAACTTTAAGTATGGATCCATACCTTTAATTGATGTCACAATTAATTCAGTAACATCATCAAAAACCGCAAGAAAAGTAATTGAAAAAATAGGAGGCATTCACTCTAATGCAACATTGCCAAAATTTGATTCAAATACTCTTAAGAAAAGATACAAAAAACTCGATGAATTTAACCCTAAAGAAACTTCAACTGATAGAACCACTGGAAAAGTAATGATCTTTGGGACATGTTATTGTAATTATAACACTCCAGATATTGGCGAAGATCTTATTAAAGTATTGAGATTTAATGACATTAAAACTGAACTCATTGAAAAAGAAAAATGCTGTGGAATGCCAAAACTTGAGCTTGGAGACCTTGATAGCGTTGAAGAGGCAAAGAAATATAATATACCTCAGCTGGTAAAAGCAATTAAAGATGGATATGACATAATTGCCCCTATACCATCTTGCGTCTTAATGTATAAACAAGAATTGCCTCTTATGTTTCCCAATGATGAAGATGTGCAGCTTGTTAAAAGTAAGATCTTTGATCCTTTTGAATATCTATCATTAAGAGAAAAAGAGGGTCTTTTTAATAAGAATTTTAAAAATAACTTCGATAAGATTTCATATCAAGCAGCCTGTCATCAGAGAGTACAAAATATTGGTCCAAAAACTAAAGAGATTTTAGCAATGATTCCTGGTGCATCAATAGATGTAATTGAAAGATGCTCTGGGCATGATGGAACATATGCTGTAAAAGTAGAATCTCATGAAAAATCAATAAAAATTCGACGACCTGTTGTATCAAAAGCTAAAAGATTTGAGCCTCAGGTTTTTACATCTGATTGCCCTATGGCATCTCAACATATTGGTGAGGCTTTGGATCCAAGCACTGAAATAAATCTTCACCCTGTAACAATTTTAAAAAAAGCATACGGCATATAAATTAAAAGGAAAAAATTAAAAAATGGAAAAATTAAATAAATCAGACCTATATTCACTTGAAGAGTATTCTGAAAACAGAGATGTTTTTAGGACTAAAGTTCTAGAGGAAAAAAAATCAAGAAAGGTATACATTGGCAAAAATGTAGTGCTTTTATTTGAAAATAAAAATACCATTCAATATCAAATTCAAGAAATGTTGAGAATTGAGAAGATTTTTGATGCTGAGGGTATTAGGGAAGAGCTTGATGCTTATAATCCATTAATTCCTGACGGAACAAATCTCAAAGCAGTCATGTTAATTGAATACCCTAATATTAGTGAAAGAAAAGAAAAGCTAAAAATTCTTAAAGGAATTGAAAGAAAGGTTTGGATAAAAGTAAGTGGACATAATAAAGTCTTTGCAATTGCTGACGAAGATCTTGAGAGAGAGGATGAAACAAAAACATCAGCAGTGCATTATCTAAGATTTGAGTTTTCCTCATCAATGATTAATGATTGGAAAAACGATTCCAATGTTGTTATGGGCATTGACCATGAAAACTATCAGCAACCTGAAACCATAATTTCTGCTGATATTTCTTCATCATTATCTGGAGATTTTGCTTAAATTTCATACAAATAAAGTTTGACCATATCCTTGCATACACAAATTTACTTCTGTTATATTTAGAGATCGTAAATAAAATAAATGGCCAATATTGGCTTAATATATAAAAATGAGGAGTTATATATGAAATATTTATTAATGTTGACCGGACTTATGGTTATGCCATCTTTTGCAGCGGGGGACTTAGCAGCTGATGACATGACTGGCGTTTCTTTTTGGCTAGTAACAGCCGCCCTATTGGCTGCTACAGTATTTTTCTTTGTTGAAAGAGATAACGTAAGTTCCAAATGGAAAACATCATTAACTGTATCAGGTCTTGTTACAGGTATTGCTTTCTGGCATTACATGTACATGAGAGGTGTATGGGTAGATACTCAGACATCACCTATCGTATACAGATATATTGATTGGTTATTAACCGTTCCATTGCTAATTGTTGAGTTCTATTTAATCCTTAGAGCTGTAACAAATGTAGCAAGCTCTCTCTTTACTAAGTTATTTGTTGGTTCGCTAGTTATGCTTATCTTCGGTTATCTTGGTGAAGCTGGAAATATGAATGCAATGGTTGCATTTGTTATTGCCATGTTAGCTTGGCTATATATGATCCAAGTCCTATATTCTGGAGAAGGTGCGGCGGCTGCTAAGCAAGCAAGTCCTGCTGTACAAACAGCTTATAAAACTATGATGTTGATCATTGTTGTTGGTTGGGCTGTATATCCATTAGGATATGTATTAGGTCACTTAGTAGGAGATACTAATCCTGCGTCATTAAACATCGTTTATAATTTTGCTGACTTTGTTAACAAAATTCTATTTGGTTTGATTATATGGCATGCAGCTGTGACTGAATCACAAGGAACTTAATATATTAAGTTAAAATAAACCCGGTTTTATGCCGGGTTTTTTTATGGTGTAATTTCTTCGCCTTTCCAATCAAATATTTTACCACTGTCATTTTGCATGACACTTTCTATAACCCTTATAAGGCTTTTTACGCTATCTTTTGGAAGTAACAATTTTCCCTTTTTTACATTTTTTTGAAATGGCTCACTTAATTTACTTTTAACTGTTCCTGGCTGAAGGCCAATAATAATCCCAGCAGGGTTTGTTCTTTTTGACTCGATGCTGAAATTTTTAATAATTTGATTAAGAGCGCTTTTGCTTGCTCTGTAAGAATACCAGCCTCCAAGTTTATTTTCTGAAATACTACCAACTCTAGCACTTAAAAAGGCTGCTATGCTTTTTTTATCTTTCTTCATAAGAGGAAGAAAATATTTTCCAATTAATGCTGGGCCAAATGCATTTACTGAAAAAATTTTAACAAAATTTTCAATCTTAATATCTTTGATGCTTTTTTCAGGGCCAAACAATTCAGTATGCAGAATTCCAGTAGCAACAATAAGCTTATCAAGTCTATTTTCCCCTATTTTGGATGCGGCAGCCTTAACACTAACTTCATCTGTTACATCTATGTTTATGTGGATGATCCGCGCATCATTTAACTCAACTTCAGTTCTTGAAATTGAGTAAATATTTGAAATCTCTTTGTCAGCAATATATGCATCAAGAAATGCTCTTCCTATTGCTCCAGAAGATCCTATTATTGCAACACTTTTCATAAATCAATTATACATTTTTGAAATTATGAATTGCCCATTAACATACTAAAAAAGCAATTTTGCAAAGTTACTTATAAGAAATTAACCTTTAAAAAGACTATATAAAAGTTAAACTAAACAAAAAGTATATTTAGGGGGAATAATGGGCTTTGAGGTCAGTGAGAGAGCAAAAGAATTAAATGAAAAGCTTGAGAGGTTCATGGAGGAACATATCTACCCTCGTGAACATGATTACGATGAATTTACCAGCAACCAAGATAATCTATGGCAATATCCAGAATGGTATGAAGGATTAAAAGAAGAAGCTAGAAAGCAAGGTTTATGGAATCTATTTTTACCAGAAGAATATAAACCCTGGAGTCCAGGTCTTAATAATCTTGAAATCGCAGGTTTATTTGAAACTATGTCAAAAGCTGCATGGTCTCAGCAAATATTTAACTGCAATGCTCCTGATAGGGGCAATATGGAAGTTTTAGCAAAATATGGTACGCCTGAACAACAAAAAGAATGGCTTGAACCATTACTTGCTGGAGAAATTAGATCAGCTTATGCAATGACTGAGCCTGATGTAGCATCTTCAGATGCAACAAATATGGAACTAGAAATTACCAGAGATGGTGACGAATATATTTTGAATGGGAAAAAATGGTGGACTACAAATGTCATTACTCCCAAATGTAAGTTTATGCTTGTGATGGGGAAATCTAATCCAGAGAATTCAAGGCATCAACAACACTCCACAATAATAGTTCCAACTGATGCTGAAGGATTTGATATAACTAGAGCTCTTAGAGCATTTGGTGAATATCATTCCCCTGGCGGTGAAGGTGATGTGGTTTTTAGGAATGTTCGTGTTCCAGCATCTAATTTGATATTGGGCGAAGGAAAGGGTTTTGAAATTGCCCAAGGCAGACTTGGGCCTGGTAGATTCCAATATGCAATGATGTTTGTGGGTATGGCGCAAAGAGCATTAGAGTTAATGTGCGAGAGAGCTCAAAATAGAGTTGCTTTTGGAGAAGCATTAAGTAAAAAAACTAGTGTTCAACATGAAATAGCAAGAAGTAGATGTGATATTGAACAGTGCCGTTTGTTAGTTCTTGCTTCTGCAGAAAAGATGGATAAATACGGAATAGACGCTGCAAGAGATTATATCTCTATGCTAAAAATTGTAGCTCCTAAAATGTGCGAGGATGTTTCAAGTCGAGCAATTCAGATATTTGGTGGCATGGGAGTATGTCAAGATACCCCTTTAGCTCATATTTTTACAACAAGTAGATTCTGCAGAATTGCTGATGGCCCTGATGAGGTGCATATGTCTCAATTGGCAAAATTAACTATGAGATCTTTGTCAGCTAAGTGAAAATAAGAAAGCTAAGAATCTTTTTTATAATCTGCTTATTTGTTGCATTATTTTTATGGAATTTTAAAAGAGAGGTTGCTCTTACTCTTCTTCCTATTGCAATAAATATAAATAATCCTATTGCAGAGAATAAAGAAATAATATGGCCAGCTGCAGATCTAAATGAAAATAGTGACAGGCCAAATATTATTTTAATATTAGCTGATGATTTGGGTTTTAATGATGTTTCCTATTATAACGGTGGCGCGGCTGATGGCTCATTATTAACACCAAACATAGATGGCCTAGCAAGAGAAGGTGTTGCATTTCTAAATGGGTATGCTGCAAGTCCTGTTTGTTCTCCTTCAAGAGCAGCAATAATGACTGGAAGATATTCAAGCAGATATGGATTTGAATTTACCCCTTATCCTGCTCAAGCTGCAAGAATTATGAATCTCCTCAGAAGAGATGGGGAGCTTGCAGGTATTTACTTAGAAGATACACAATGGGATGAGGTTGGTTTAACTGTTGGCGGCCTGCCCAATAAAGAAATAACTATTGCAGAAATGCTTCAAGAGAATGGTTACTACACCGCGCATATTGGAAAATGGCATCTGGGTGGATTTTCGGATGGGATGAGGCCTAATGATCAAGGCTTTGACGATAGCCTTATGCTTAATAGCAGTTTATATTTTCCAAAAAACCATCCTGATATTGTTAATGCAAAAATTGATTCTGCTGTAGAAGATATGATTTGGGCATCATCTCAATTTGCAGCTAGCTTCAATGGAAGCGAGCCTTTTGAACCTGGTGGGTATATAACTGATTACTACACTGAGGAAGCTATAAAAGTAATTAATAACAATAAAGATAGGCCTTTCTTTTTATATCTTGGACATTTTGCACCTCACAATCCCCTTCAATCTTTAAAAAAAGACTATGAAAAACATCATGATATTAAAAATCATGACCTTCAGGTATATGCAGGAATGATTGAGGCTTTAGATAGATCTGTCGGAGAAATTGTAAATGCCATAGAAGAAAATGGTTTAACTGAAAATACTTTAATAATATTTGCATCTGATAATGGAGGTGCTGGATATATAGGGCTTGATAATATTAATAAACCCTATCGCGGATGGAAGCTTACTCATTTTGAGGGTGGAATGCATATACCCTTCTTTGCAAAATGGCCTGCAAAGATAAAACAAAATATACAATATGAAAAAAGAATACACCACACTGATATTTTTAGTACTATTTTAGGCGCAGCAAATATAGCACCTCCAAAAGACATTAAAATTGATGGTGTAAATCTAATTCCATATTTAACTAATGAGATTATTGGCGAACCGCATGAAACCCTCTATTGGAAAAATGCAACTTATCAAGCAATCATTCATAAAGATTGGAAATTAATGAGATCAAAATACCCTGAAGAGCGAGAGTACTTATATAACCTTAAGGCTGACCCTTATGAAACAAATAATCTTGCGATGACTGAGATTGCAATGAAAAGTTTGTTGCATGAAAAACTTAATACGCATATTGATTCACTACCAGAACCGTCATGGCCTCAATCAGTTTTTATGCCAGTTGTAATAGACAAACCACAAACAAAATACAAAAAAGGCGACGAGTTAATTTACTGGCCAAATTAAAAATTTAAAGGAGATAACAATGATAGATCTATATTTTTCTTACAGGAGCCCCTATTCATATTTAATACTCCCAAGAATGTTAAAACTTAAAAATGAACATAACGTTGAAATAAATTTTAAGATAGTTTATCCATTGGCTATTAGAATGCCTGAATGGTTTGAAAATAAAAATATATTTTTTTTCATCCCATTTATAAGAGACTTCTTCAAGAAAGCAAAAAAATTAAATATCCCTTTAAATTGGCCAATTAAGCCTGATCCAATAAGACAAAATATTTTAACCGGAAAAATATCAAAGCATCAGCCTTATATATTTGACATATGCCTTATGGGTCAGTTTATGACTAATAAAGGTAAAGGAATTGAGTTTGCATATGAATTGTCTACATTGATATGGAGTGTAAAAAATTGGAATAAAGATGCTTTATTGGGACCTCTATTCAATCAATTTGATGAAGATTTATCAGAAGTAAGAGCTTTTATTAAGTTAAATGAAAAAAAATTAATAAAGCAAATTGAAATGAATCAAGTAGACCAAAAAGTGGCAGGTCATCATGGAGTCCCTTTAAGTGTGTACAAAGGAAAATATTATTTTGGTCAAGACGAACCCTTTGATGAATTAATAGGTGAGTTAATTAAAGATGGTATTATTAAGGATTTTTTATGAAAGTACTGAGAACCCCTGATTCACAATTTCAAGATATTAAAGACTATCCTTTTAATCCAATATACACATATATACGCTCAGAAGATGGCTCTGAGCTTAGAGTTCATCATATAGATGAAGGGCCGGAAGATGGGCCAATATTATTAGCAATGCATGGACAGCCTGTATGGAGTTATTTGTACTCAAAAATGATCCCAATTTTAACTGAAGCAGGTATAAGGGTTATTGCTCCAGACTTAATTGGTTACGGAAAATCAGATAAGCCTGCAGCTAGAGAAGATTACTCATATCAAAACCAAGTTGACTGGATGGGGGCTTGGTTGGAGAAAAATGATTTTCAAGATCTAACTTTTTTTGGCCAAGATTGGGGTGGCTTAATAGGTTTAAGAATGATTGCTGCAG
>CBFHRY010000015.1:0-9190 GCA_965658385.1 Gammaproteobacteria bacterium | reverse complement strand
ACCCTGATAGGTTTGTGAAAGTTGCCATGGGTAATACAGGGCTTCCTTATAACCCAGATACTCCTCAAGAAGTCATTGATGAGGTCAAAGCATTCAGAGCATCTAACAAAAAAATTACTCTATTTTCAATGATGAAAGTTATTAAAAAAATGGATGATAACGGTCTTAGTGGCGAGGGAAATAAGAGAAATCATATAGCTGCAAAATTTATGTATTGGCAGAAATTTACATGGGATACTAAAAATTTGCCAATTGGTATGCTCAACTCAACAATGATGGAGAAGCCTTTTAAATCAAATCTTGCTGCTTCTATTCATTATCTCTTACAAAGACTCGGTTTAGAGAAAATTTCGCCTTTTTATAATGATCTGATGAAAGCATATGAAGCCCCCTTTCCTGATGCGTCCTACAAAATGGGACCAAGGGCTATGCCAAGCCAAGTTCCAACAATTCCTGACCAATCATTAAATGCACAAAAAGAAGCAAGAGAATTCTTTAGAAAAAGTGATAAACCTTTTCTTTCTATTTTTGCAGGTGATGACCCTGTAACAAATGCGATGGAAAAAGACGTTCTTGAAATGGCACCAAATGCAAAGAGCGCTGAGCATATTGGCGGAGGTCATTTTTTTCAATGGACTAAACCTAAGCAACTTTCTAAAATATTAATAAACTTCATAAAAGAATAACTATATGATTCATCTATATACTTCATCTACCCCTAATGGTCATAAGGTTTCATGTCTGCTTGAGGCATTGGAAATGCCGTATGAGGTTCATGCAATTAATCTTGCTGAAGGCGAGCAGCTCAAATCAGATTTTCTTAAAATAAGTCCTAATGGTCGAATACCGGCTATTGTTGATACAGATAATGATGATCTATCAATTTTTGAATCAGGAGCAATTATGCTCTATCTTGCTGAAAAAACTGGAAAACTTATTCCAAATGATGTGAAAGGAAGAGCTAAAGTTGTTGAATGGCTAATGTTTCAAATGGGAGGAATTGGGCCAATGATGGGTCAAGCAAATGTTTTTTTCAGATATTTCCCAGAAAAAATACAACCGGTAATTGATAGATATCAAAATGAATCTAGAAGGCTTTTTGAGGTATTAGATAAACAACTTTCAACTAATGAATGGATTGCTGGAGAGTATTCTATTGCAGATATTGCAAACTGGTGTTGGGTTAGGACACATAATTGGTCAGGAGTATCTATAGAGGGATTAAAACATCTCGATAATTGGAAAAATAAAATGTATGAACAGCCTGGAATGCTCAAGGGCATTAAAGTGCCAATTGATCGAGAGAGCATTTTAAAAAATGATAAAGATAAAAAAGAATTTATAAAACATGCACAGAAAATGGTAAAAAAATAAAAGGGGGAATTTATGCTTAAGGTTCATTTCACTCCTGGCACAAGAGCCGGGAGAATTATATGGTTGCTAGAAGAATTGGGGTTAGAGTATGAAGTTAATATTATGCCCTTTACAAAAGAAGGCCTTAAATCACCAGAACATAGAGCAAGACATGCGTTGGGCAGAGTTCCAGTGTTAGAAGATGGGGATGTATCAATATTTGAATCTGGAGCTATTATTCAATACGTGCTTGAACGTCACAAAGGTGGCGGGTTAAAACCTGAATCAAGTTCAATTAATTTTCCTTACTATCTGCAATGGTTTCATTATTGTGAAGGAATGGTTATGCCACCAATGAATCAAATAGTTGTTCAGACCATTTTGTTGCCACAAGATAGAAGGGATGAAAATGTATTAAAGCAAGCCCAAAATTTATTAACTAAATCTTTGGCCCCTGTTAATGAAAATCTTGCAGATAAAGATTACTTGATAGGTGCATTTTCTGCTGCAGATCTAATGCTAGGCCATTCATGTTTTATGGCCAATAGACTTGGCTGTGTTCCGAATGAAATGGAGCATATCAAAAAATATGTAAGTAATATTGAGGCGAGGCCAGCATTTCAAAAAGCAATTACTCTTGGAGAATAATTATGGAGTATAAAAAATATAAAAATAGCGTCCACCCTACTAAAGAGCAAATGGATGGATTTCTTGAAGGGGATGATGATAAACCGATATCAATGATTAACCTCCTGAAATTCAAGGAGAAAGCAGAATATGAGGATGGTAGAAAAACTAGTCTGACTGGAGCTGAAGCTTATGCAATATATGGCAAAGAAGTGATAGAGCACTTAAACAATGTTGGAGGTAAATGGATCTTTGGTGCAGAAATTACACGCTTAATGCTTGGTGATATTGAAGAATTATGGGATGCAGTTGCTATAGCTAAGTATCCAAGCAAAAAAGCTATGCTTAAAATGATTACAAATCCTGAATATATGAAAAGTCATGAACATAGGGTTGCTGGTCTTGCAGGTCAACTCAATATTGAATCAATAGAAACAGGAAAATAACTTTGAAACAACTTCAAACCCTAAAAAGTGATATAACCGCAACTAGAATTGTTGAGTCATCAGATCCAGAAATTGGTGATAATGAAATTATTGTCTCTATAGAGAATTTTGCATTTACAACCAATAACGTAACTTATGCTGTTGCTGGAGATACTATTGGATATTGGCGATTCTTTAAAACAATCAAGGACCCAGAAAATGAATGGGGGTCTATACCGGTTTGGGGATTTGCAAAAGTTCTAGAATCTAACTTAAAAGAGATTAGTGTTGGGGAAAGATTGTTTGGTTACTTTCCTCCATCAGATCGCTTGCATTTAAATCCCATAAAAATAACTGATCAAGGTTTTGCTGATGGCAAAGATCACCGCAAAGAATTACCTGCTGTATATAATAATTATGTAAGACTTTCAGGGGATCCTGATTATGATGATGCCACTGATAATATTAGGTCGCTACTATTCCCATTGCATATAACTTCTTTTTGCTTATGTGATGCAATGGAAGATAAATCTTTTTATGGCGCCGATCAAATTCTTGTTATCAGTGCTTCAAGCAAAACTGCAATAGGTGTTGCGCAAGGACTTAAAGAGAGATCAAATACCCCTAATGTTATTGGTATTACGTCACATAAAAATTTGGCTTTTGTAGAAAAGCTAAATTGTTATGATCAAATTATTACTTACGATGATCTGTCATCTGTTAGAAATGATCTCCGTACTGTTATGGTTGACATGGCTGGAAGTCGTGAAGTTCTTGGAACTCTTCATGGTTCTCTTGGGGATAATATGCTCAAGTGTCTTACAGTTGGGATGACTCATTGGGATAATGAGGTTACAGCGGAAGATGCGCTAGGTCAGGCAATGTTAAGGGATAGGACAGAATTTTTCTTCGCCCCCGCTCATATCCAAAAAAGATTCAAAGATTGGGGCTATGAAGGCTATAGCCAAAGAACCAATGAATTTATGAAAGCAAGATCTCTTCAAAGTCTTGACTGGATGGTAATTAAAGAAATTGATGGAATGAATAATTTTCTCTCAACGTATGAAAGATTTATTGCTGGAAACATAAATCCCAATGAAGGAATAATTGTAAAAATATAGAAACTAAAACTATGACTGAAAAAATTAAAGTGTTTGGTGGAACCCCTTCTCCATATACACAAAAAATGTTGTCAGTATTTAGATATAGACATATTCCTTATACGGTATATTTTGGCGATATAGCTAGAAAAATTGCCAAGCTTGGTATTGAACCGCCAAAACCCATTTTACTACCAACAATTTTATTAAAAGATGTTAATGGCAAGCTTGTTGCAACCACTGACTCTACTCCAATAATAAGAAGGTTAGAAAATGATTATCCAAATAGGAAAATAATCCCAGAGGATCCTGCTCTGGCTTTTATAAATTATTTGCTTGAAGATTTTGGAGATGAATGGATAACAAAATATATGTTTCACTATAGATGGTACTTTGAAGAAGATGCTGATATTGCCGGAACAATTCTTCCTTTGGTTGAAATGGGAATTAATACTCCAAGTGCATTGCATGCTAAATATAAAGAATTTTTTGCTAATAGGCAGATAGAAAGACTATGGGTTGTAGGCTCAAACGATGAGACTGCTGAGCTTATTGATTTAAGTTATAAAAGGTTTTTGCAGTTAATGGAAACTCATTTATCAATAAGCCCTTTCTTGCTGGGAGACAAGCCATCTTCCTCAGACTTTTCTTTTTATGGTCAACTAACACAACTTGTAAAGTTTGATCCAACTCCTAGAAAATTGGCATATGAATATTCGTCGAGAACCGTTGCATGGGTTGATATTATGGAAGATCTTAATGGACATGATTCAGAAAATTCCTCATGGACTGCTTTAGAGGAGAGCCCTGATACATTAAAAAATTTACTAGAAGAAGTAGGAAAAATGTATGTCCCTGCATTATTGGCTAATGCAGAAGCCTTAAAGGAAGGCGCAGAAGTTTGGGAAGTAGAAATTGATGGTGCTATTTGGAAACAGAAAACTTTTAATTACCAAGGCAAGTGTCTTGCATGGATTAAAGAAGAATTTAATGCGCTAAATAAAGATAATAAGTTAAGAGTGAAAGAATACCTCCATGGAACGGGATGCGAAATATTATTAGGGGAATGATATGAAAATTGAAAATAAAAGAATTGTTGTCACTGGTGCCGCAAGCGGAATTGGAAAAGCTTTATGCGAAGAATTTTATGCTGCTAAGGCTAAATCAATTGTTTGTGTTGATATGAATTTTGAGGGCGCTGCAGACACAGCTAATAGTGTCAATGGTCTCGCGATAAGCGCTGATGTTTCCAAAGAGCAAGATATTATTAATGTTATTGAGAAAGCAAATGAGTATTCAGGCGGCATTGATATTTTTTGCTCAAATGCTGGTATTGGAGGCAAGCCTGGTTTTTTTGAAGCAGATCCCTCTGATTGGGAAATGATATGGGGTGTAAATGTTCAATCTCATATCCATGCTGCAAAGCATGTATTGCCTCAGATGATCGACAGAGGCGAAGGGTATTTAATGAATACTTCATCAGCAGCAGGCCTGCTAACACAGCTAGGAGCAGCAGGTTATGCGGTCACAAAGGCTGCAGCAGTAAGTTTTGCTGAGTGGATAAAAATTACATATGGTGACAAAGGCATAGGAGTATCTTGCTTATGTCCACAGGCTGTAAGAACAGCCATGACAGCCAATGGACCTGGTGTTGCTGGTGTTGATGGAATGATGGAAGCTGATGTTGTTGCAAAAGATGTACTTAATGCAATAGAAGAGGAAAGATTCCTAATAACCCCGCATCAAGAAGTGCTTGAATATGTGCAAAGAAAAGGCAACGATAGAGATAGATGGATATCTGGAATGCAAAGACTTCAGAAACAATATGAAGACTTTTTAACGCCGATGGAAGAAGATTAGATATTACGAAAGCTAAAAAAGAAATTATTAAATCTAAATTGAGTGGCTTTTAGGCCAAAGCATCGATAGCTCTGCCCCAAAGTTTATCGGTCAGCTCGGTTAGGGCTATAAATTGACTCATTCTAGTCAAATCAACATATGGTGAATTATAGCCAATTAAAAAAGCATCTCTTTGATTGGCATTTAGATTATATGCTTGAAAAATAGTTGCTATATCATAATGCGGATCGTTCAAAGAAGCATATTCCCAATCAATAAATGAAATAGTATCTCCCACCAAAATATTTGGTTTTGTTAAATCATTATGACAAAGGGTTAATTGGGTATCAGAATTGTAAAGCTTAGAAATTAAGTTATTTATATCTGCTACAGACTTATTATCTTTAACGATATTTTTGTAATGCTCGATAGAATCTAAGAAGCTATAAGAGCTCAAAGTCTTTGTGTATGGTGTGTGAATATTTTTTACTTTCCTGCCAAGTTTGATTAAAAAATCTTTATTCAAAATAAGTTTGCTTTCAACTTCACCGCCCTCAATATATTTCCAAATAATCAATCCAGCTTTTAAATCATTAAAAATTATATTTGGGCAGCTGCATGAGTGACTGATTGCATTTAGCAGTCTGGCTTCTCTTTTTCTATTTAACCCAATTTTCTTTGCGTAGGGTTTGTCTTCTTTTATTACTGCCTTGATTCCATTAAAGAGACAAAAATATACGTTAGAAATTTGATCCGACTTTATAAGTGTAATGTCCTCTATGTGATTTTGGGTATCTGAAAATTTATCAAGCAATGCTTTCATTTTGATTTAATCTTATTTTGCTCCATGACTTATATCCAAAATAAATGATTACCAAATAAGTCACAAACAAAGCAGATGTGAAATAGAGCCCTCTTGAGGCAAAGATAAAGACTGATATGAAATCAATAACAAACCAATAAATCCAATTTTCTAATATTTTCTTTGCCACCATGTAAGATGCCACAATCGCTCCCCAGGTTGTGAATGCATCAATAAATGGTAAAGCGGCATTTGAAAAATTGGACAATAGAGTGCCGGAAAGAAAGGATAAAACAATCACCAATGAGATGGCAAAAATATGATTGCCAATGCTCCATAGGTCTACATAGGTATTCTGATTGTTATTAATTGTTTTCGACCACTGACTAAGGCCATAGAAACCCATGCATAGATAGAAAACTTGTAAGAGCGACTCCATATATAAGCCTGCTTGGTACATAACATACAAATACAAAATAGAGCTTGCTATCCATGCAAACCAACATAGCTTATTTTGTTTTAAAGCAAGCAGAAGATATGCAATTGCTAGGGCAGCCCCTATACCCTCAATAATCCAAGCCATATATTAGTCAAAGTTATATTTAATAGATAAACCAAACTGCCTTGGATCACCATGCCTTCTATATAGAGTATCTTCAAAATTAGGCGCTTCGTTCCCAAAATAAAATCCTCTCACTGAGTAATATTCATCAAGAATGTTTTTAACCCATATCTGAAGACTCCAATTTTTAAATAAAAACTCATAGTCAGCATTTAAAAGATGGTAAGAGTTTGATTTATTGTTGTGAGAGTCTGAGTAATAGAATTCATCTTTGCCCACTATATTTATTGATAAAATTGAATTGTCTTTTAAAGAGTAATTCAATCCAAAACTGTAACTCTTATTCGGAGCATGTGCCTGTGACCTACCCTCTAGATCATCTCGAGACTCCCAACTTAAAATCTTAGTTCTTAGTAAACCAAGATTTGCATAAAAATTAAGACTTTCATTAAGCCTGAAATTAATTGATGACTCTAAACCAAAATTTCTGCCCTCAGCAGCATTTTGAGTTAGGTAGGAAAAAGTATTTGGATCAGATGGATCAACTTGTTGAGATATTAATACTTGCTGATCTTCTCGATCAGAATAAAAAACTACTATTGAAAAGTTAGTATCTTTATCAGAATCTAAGAAATTTGCGCCAATTTCATAATTGGTAAGAAACTCTGGGTCATAAATAAGATTGAAAATATCTGCACCATCTAAGCCAAGCCCAGTATTGAATCCACCCTGCTTGTATCCTTTTGATAAGCTAGTAAAAATTGTAGTTTTATCATCTAAGAACTTTGTTAACGAAACTTTGCCTCCGTTCATGGAGTTTGATGGGTTAAAAGATTCATCATTTATATCGTTGTATTTAGATTTCCAGTTTTCTTTTCTTGCTCCAATTGATAGCTGTAAATCATCTGATAGAAATAAATCCAAATTACCAAATATCGCTATATTCTTTGACGAGTAGATACTGGAAAAATAATCATTGCTGAGGTATGGGCCATATGGGTCTGATGGATCTCCATAGGCACCGTCGTCATATCTATCATTTCCTTCTTTAAGCTTTAATGAATTGATGCCAAGAACCCAATCTGCAGATTTGTTTAGAATTTTAAAACTTTCATTTGATACAAGCCTGAGCTCATGATTGTAAGATTGTCTATTTCTGAAAGTTTCTGAAAAATAATCATAGGTATATGGAGCATGAGAATCTGAGTTTCCCCAATCAGCATCATAACTAAAAATAACATCTGTATCTGTATAGCTTGAGAGACTTTGAAATTCAAATAGCTTAAAATTTTTATAGTATTTAACTCCATAGGTTTTAGTTTTTTGAGAATCCATACCTGGTCTATCAGATAGAGTATTTAGACTGCCATCAATAGTCCATATATCTGCTGGATCATCCATATCAATATCCGAGAATAACAATTTAAGTTTTGATGTTTCAGATATTTCCCAATCAAGTTTGAGCCTAGCGGTAAGCTCATCTTTTTTTGATGTATCTGATTTATTTAAGTAAATATTTTTTCTAAATCCATCTGAATAATCTTTACGAAGAGCGAGCCTATATTTAATGTTTTTGTTTTCATTAATTGGGCCTCCAAATGCTACTCCAGCACTCCTTGTTCCGTAATTGCCAAACATTAGCTCTGAGGTGCCCTCAAAACTTTCAGTTGGGTCTTTTGTTTTAATATAAATTAATCCCGCCAAAGCATTTGCACCTATTCTTGAGCCTTGTGGGCCCCTGTAAACTTCAATTTGGTCTATATCAAAAGTTGTTGCGATACCGCCTTGCCCAGAGTAATCAACATCATCTATTAAAAAAGCAACCGATGTATTTGGTGTTCCCTGATAGCCAGACCTTTCACCAATACCTCTAATTTGAAAATATCTTGCTCTAGAATCACTTGCTGCAAAATTTAGATTTGGTATCAAATAACTTAGGCTCTCAAAATGCTTAATTGGTTCCTTTTGTAGAGTTTTTTGGTCCAGCACTATAGTACTGGAATCTTGTTCTAAAACATTGGCCTCTCTCCAATCTGCTTTTACAACAACTTCTTCAATTTCATATGAAGAAATACTCATAGCAAAAAGTGTTAAAAATGATAAAAGATATAAAGAATATTTATTAAATGTAATGGTATTCATGCAATTCCTCCGCCATTATTGTATGGATCAGGTTCAAAGGGTTTCTTTCGATCTCAGGCTTACAGCCACCCCTTTGCAGTTATTTGAATCATAATAGTTTTAGCGTTTGAAATCTAGTTCCAGATTGGTATTTATTGCCGCATAATAATTTTTTAATAATGCTGTTATCATCTCTCAACGTAAAATTATTTTAACCAATGGATAAAAAGACTAAGCAGATCTTAAGTGATCCTATTCTGCCTTTGCTGCTAAAAATGTCAGCTCCTAATACTGTTGCATTTTTAATTAATGCTTTTGTAGTTCTTGCGGAGTTTTGGTTTATTGGACAACTAGGAATCAC
>CBFHRY010000014.1:0-25624 GCA_965658385.1 Gammaproteobacteria bacterium | reverse complement strand
TATCAAAATAGGACCTGTGATCGCCGGACTTGGTTTATTTGGCGTTGCTGTTGCTTTAGGGGCTCAAGATTTATTTAAAAATTTAATCTCAGGAATAATGATTTTATTAGAAAAAAGATTTCATATTGGTGATGTAATAAATGTTCCAGGGCAAGCAGAAGGCACAGTTGAACATATAGGCTTTAGGTCTACTTTAATTAGAAGGTTTGACTCTACTCCTGTAACTATTCCTAATTATACTTTTGCAGAAACTCCAATTGTAAATTACTCAAATAGAAACCATAGAAGAATTGTATGGACCATAGGCTTAACATATGAAACTTCAGTTGATCAATTAAAGAAAATTATAAATGATTTGAAAACCAGTATAAAACAAAGTGATGATTTTATAATTAATGAAAATTACCAGTTAAATTTAAATGTTGATAAATTTAATGATAGTTCAATTGATATATTTTTAGCAGTCTATACCAAAACGGCCGAGTGGGATGTCTATTTAAACGTTAAAGAAAAATTAATTTTTAAAATAAAAACCATTGTTCAAGAAAATAAATCTTCATTTGCATTCCCATCACAAAGTATATATTTAGAGAAAAATTAATATAAAAAGTTATTGAAAAAAAATATTTTAATTGTAGGAGGTTGTGGTCATATCGGACTCCCATTAGGGGTATTATTAGCTTTAAGAACTCAAGGTAAAGTATCATTATATGATACCAACAAAAAAAATATTAATTTGATAAATAAAGGAGTTTATCCTTATGTAGAGGAAAATGGTGAAAAATTCTTAAAGCTAGCGATATCAAAAAAAAAGATTTTAGCAACTGATGATATAAAAAAAGTTAAAGAAGTTTATCCTCAGCTAAGTGAGGTAATAGACTTATTTCTAGAAAATACAACCGCTATTTTTGGGGGTGTAAATAAATTTGAGATAAAAGCTCTAAATGCATCATTGATACTTGTAATAGACGATGTGCAAACAGGGCTTGAAAAATTATCTAACAATCCTAGTCAAATAGATGCTTGGTATTTTGATGGGTTTGATCCAAGAAAAAATGAAGATATGTGGAATGAAAATGTATTTAAGATGGTTGGTATCTTGAGCAATGAGGATACTACGTTTGGAACATACACAGCTTCAGGTTTTGTTAAAAGAAATCTTATTAAAAATGGATTTACTATCAAAAAGTCTAAGGGTTTTGCTAATAAAAGGCATATGCTATCTGGAGAGTATTCAAAAGGTAATAAAAAAAAATTTAGAAGTAAAAAAATAGCCATAATTGGTTCTGGTTTGTCGGCTTCTATACTTGCAAATAAACTTGCATCAAAAAATTGTGTTGTTGATATTTTTGAGAAGGAGAATGCTCTGGCAGCTGGAACATCAAGCAACCCTTTTGCATCAATGTATCCAAAGTTTGCTTTAGGAGATGATGCAAGGTCATTTTTTGTTATTCAATCATATTTTTACGCATTCAATTATTACAAAAGAAATTTTGATTCTTTTGATAACACAGGAATTCTTTTTCTATCAAATTCTGAACATAGAAAAGAATGGTTGCAAAGATTATTAAAAATTGGACGTGATGATATTTTTGAACGAATAAGTAAAGAGGATATAAATTCTAATAATGAAATAGAGCAGACTAATGATGGTGTTTTTTGTAGGTTTGGTGGCGCTCTCTCACCAAAAGAATTATGTATGCAAACTTTGAGTCATAAAAATATTAATGTTCGCCTTAATTCAAGTTTTGAGGACTATAAAGCTGAATCTAAAAAAGTTTTTATAAAAATTAATGATGATTATTTGGATGATGAATATGATGATTTAATAATTTGCACTGGTTCAAATTTAGATAAATATCTTCCACAAATTAATTCAATGAGGGGAGCAATTGTTGGATTGAAATCAAAGAATCTCATAAATATTAATTATCCGATTAACCATTCAGGATATTTTTTGCCAATTAAAGATGGGATTAACTGGATTGGTTCATCATATGAAAAAGGGAATACTAGACTGAATGATAGTGAATTAGAAGATTTAATAATTAATAAATCTAAATCTATTATGTCTTTTATTGCAGATGAAGATAAACTAATATGGAGCGCTATAAGATCAACAACTCCTGATAGACTTCCAATAGCAGGAAACTTAGATAATCCAAATGTTTTTATTATTGGGGGCCTTGCTTCAAGAGGTCTAAGTTTTGCGCCTCTTTTAGCTGACTACATTAGTTCAAAAATATTAGATTTGTTTCTTCCAATTAGCAAAGATATTGAGGAGGCTATTCAACCAAATCGGTTTAGAGGGTAGCCATTATTTCTTCTACAATTGAGCTCGAGCCATCTTCTTTTTCAGGAGACCTTGATGACCCCTTTCTCCAGTCAGCATAAGCAGTAAACACAGTGTTGTTAGATTCAATATCTTTAAGGTTAACTCTAAGAATGAATTTTGATATTGTTCTGATGTTGTCTCGATAATATCGATCCCAATTATATCTAGAATAGTAATGATTAAGATTATCACTTTCTATTTCGTCCTTGGAAGTTATATTTATTTCAAATATCAATTTAGAGTCTTCTGAGAAAGATAAGCCACTATCAATTAATGCATTTTTGAGATCATCTCTAAAACTCTCAAGAGCTATAGGGTTGATTTCAGTACTCAAACTAGTTTCATTTATCTTTACATAAAAGTCGCTATAATTATCAATTGAGAAGGCTTCTACTCTATCAACTTCAATAAATGACTGAGGATTGAGACTGCAACTGGTCAATACAAAAAGTGTTATTAGTAGTGTTATTTTTTTCATTAAATTTTTTTTAAGGGTTTAACTAATTTTATTATGTTTAATTTACAAGATCAAAAATATATTTCATTACTAGATGTTAATGCAGAGATTTATAACCATTCTGAATTTAATTTTCCACACATACATCTTGGTTCTAATTCAGATGAGAAGGTTTTTATGGTTGCTTTTAGAACTATGCCTGAGGACTCTAAAGGAGTAGCTCATATCCTTGAACATACAGCTTTGTGTGGTTCTAAGAAGTACCCTGTCCGAGATCCTTTTTTTATGATGATAAGAAGATCATTGAATACATTTATGAATGCTTTCACATCAAGTGACTGGACCGCCTACCCTTTTGCTACCCAAAATAAAAAAGATTTTGATAATTTATTATCAGTGTATTTAGATGCTTCTTTTTTTCCAAATTTACATGAATTAGATTTTGCTCAAGAAGGTCATAGAATTGAATTTAAAGAAGGCTCTAAAGAGATTGAAATAAAAGGTGTTGTATATAATGAAATGAAAGGTGCTATGAGTTCTGTTACAAGTCAGCTCTGGCATGGAATGTCAAAACATTTGTATCCATCTTCAACGTATCAGTTTAATAGCGGAGGCAATCCAGAAGATATTCTTGAGCTTACTCATGATGAGCTAATCGAATTCCATAAAACACATTATCACCCTTCTAATGCAATTTTTTTGACTTCTGGTAATTTAAATCCTAAAGAAATTCAATCTTATATAGAAGAAAATGTATTAGCTCAATTCAATCCGTTAAATGAAGAAATATCTGTTAATAATGAGACTAGATTTACATCACCTAAGATAGCAAGTGAAATTTATAATCCGCAGCCAGGTGATGAAGAGAACCATCATGTCGTTTTGTCATGGTTGCTAGGAGAAAGCCATAAACCACAAGAGCTGTTAGAAACATATTTGCTCTCATCCATATTGCTTGATAACTCAGCATCTCCTTTAAGAAAAGTTCTAGAAAATACCAATCTTGGTAAATCTTTATCGCCTTTAACAGGTCTTGATTCGGATCAGAAGGAATTAGTATTTGCTGCAGGTCTTGAGGGTGTTAGCAGCAATCAAGAAAATAAAGTTGAAAATTTAATCATCAACTGTCTTGAAAATCTAGTTAAGGATGGTATTGATGAAGATCTGATAAATTCATCAATTCATCAATTGGAGATTTCACAGAGAGAGATTGGCGGCAACGGAATGCCATTTGGTTTGCAGTTAATGCTCTCTTGCTTGCCTGCATGTATACATAGAGACGATCCATTGCAGATACTTGATCTTGATAATAGTTTTAATCTTCTGAAAAAAAACCTCAAAACAGATAGATATATTGAAAATTTAATTCAAAATAAGCTTTTAAATAACGACCATAGACTTCTATTTTCTCTTATTCCTGATGGTGATTTAAATAAAAGAAACGAGCAATTGCTTAAAGAAGAGCTTAAGGAAAAAGCAAAAAATCTATCTGAAATTGAAAAGGAGCAAATTAGTTCTCTTACAAAAAGACTTAAATCGAGACAAGAGTCTGAAGACAATCCCGAAATCCTTCCTAAGGTGGGGATATCAGATATCCCAAAAGAACGTATTTATGCTGAACCTTTACCAATAACAGATAAATCAAATAAGAATTACATATACAAAACTGGCACTAATGGTCTTGTCTATCACTCAATGATATATCCTATTAATAATCTCACTAAAGAAGAATTAAGTAATGCTAATCTATATGCAAACTTTATAACCAACCTAGGAGTAGGAAATAGAGGATATGAAGAAGTTCAGAAGTATCAATCCTCAGTAACTGGGGGATTAAATGCATCCACTATTTTCTTACCAGGATCAAATGCTGATTCTTTTAAATTAGGTCTGAAGATAAGTGCAAAATCTTTAGAAAAAAATGCAGCATTAATGCAAGATTTGATTCTTGAAACAGTTGAAGATGCAATCTTTTCTGAAAATAAAAGAATTAAAGAATTAATAGAATTTACTTCATCTTCAAACGATAGATCAATCATTCAAAATGGTCATATGCTTGCCATGGGAAATGCAGCATCTCAACTAAACGATTATGCATCAACAATAGATATGATGTCGGGTGTTAGATTTATTTCTAACTTAAATAATATTTCTAAACGTATAGGTGAAAATAATAATCTTTATATTTTTTCTAACTTGCTTGAATCAATACATAAGAAGGTTGCTGAGTCCCCTTCAATTTCTTACCTTGCAAGTTCACTAGATACAAACACTCTTAATCTAAAAAATAATAACCTTAAGTCAACTGATTGGTATGATCAGGATTTAAACTCTTTTCAAAGCAGTCCAATTGCATGGGTTACTGGATCACAAGTCTGTTTTTGCTCAGAAGCCTTTAGTACTGTTAAGTGGCATCATGAAGATGCAGCAGCTTTATTAGTCCTCTCTACTGTTCTAAGGAATGGCTATTTGCACTCGGCTATAAGAGAAAAAGGAGGCGCTTATGGTGCCGGAGCTAGCCAAGATCTTCATTCAGGAATATTTAGATTTTATTCATACAGGGATCCAAAATGTGTTGATACATTTAAAGAATTTAAAAAATCTCGAGAATGGGCTTTAAATAATATTAGTGAATCTCAGCTTGAAGAAGGAATTCTTGGAGTTGTTTCTAACATAGATAAACCCCTTTCGCCAAGCGGTGAGACAAAAGATGATTTTATAAATAGATTAGATAATAGGACTATAGAGCAAAGATTAGAATTTCGATCACATGTAATTGAATGTAAATTATCTGATCTTAAAAAAGTGGCTGAAAAGTATCTATTAAATAATGGAGCTAAGTCTGCTATTGGTGGTAAATCGTTTATTGATGAATTTAGTGCTCTTAACTTTGAGATAAAAGAAATCTAGCCAAAAAGGAAAAATCTTTTTTTCTTTAATTCTTTTGAACACTTCCAGTACTGCGATTGATATCTTCCTGAGCGAAGCTGGACTCTATCGGCTACTTTGATTAACCATTGTTTTTTTCTATAGGTTTTCTTTTTGAAACCGCCATAACCCTCATGATAAGCAAGATAAAATGATCTTGCATCATTCTTATCGAAACCCTGATAATATCCTTTACTTGCATACCAACCAATAAAGTCAGCTGAGTCTTTAAAGTTATTTCTACTAGCCCTTGAGTTTCCAGTCTCGTCTTTATAGTCATCCCATGTATCTGTTAAGGCTTGTGAATAGCCTTTTGCACTAGATGGTCTTTTCCAAGGAATAAAACCTAACAATTTTTCTCTTTCAGGCTTTGCATTAGAATCAAAACTTGATTCTTGATATACCACCGCCATTAATACATGTGGTGGAAGTTTCCATCTTTTTTGAGTTTGAATCGCTGCTTTATACCAACTTCTTTTCTCTTCAAAAATCAAGCAAATATTATCAGGATTCTGAGGTGGTGATGATGCACAAGATGTTATAACAAAAAGTGTAACTACTAATTTAAATATATTTTTTTGGCTCATTTAAAAAACCTGAGTACTCCTCTTCAGTTAATATATTTATACCCAACTCATTAGCCTTTTTCAACTTAGATCCAGCTTTATCACCAGCTATTACAAGGTTGGTGTTTTTAGATACGCTTGAGGATACCTTGGCGCCCATAGATATTAAATTTTCTTTTATTTCATCTCTTGAGAACATTGCTAACTTTCCAGTAAGAACTATTGAGATATCTTTCAGAGGCATTTCTGCTCTTGATAAAACATCAAGCTTGTTTACAGATAGCTCTGGAAGAAGTTTATCTATAATATGATTCATATCTATGCTTTTAAAGAAAGTTATTATGTTTGCGGCAACTTTCGACCCAATATCTTCAATTCCAATCAATTGCTCAAGTGATGCGTTCTTAACAGCTTCAAATGTTATAAAACTTACAGCTAAGTTTCTTGAAGTTGCTTCTCCAACCTCTGGGATTCCCAGCGAGTAAATTAACTTTGATAAATCAATATTCCTTGATTTATCAATTGCATCAAGGAGATTATTAACCGATTTCTCACCAAAACCATTCATTTTTTCGAGCTCACTTTTATGAGTATGAAGCTTAAATATATCAGCCTGATCCTTTATAAAACATTCTTTTATTAAGGTGTTAATAATTTCTTGTCCCAAGCCCTCTATATCAAAAGCCTTTCTTGAAACGAAATGGATAAGATTACCCCTTAAGATATCTGGACAACTATAATTAGATGAACACTTAATGAATGCAGCCTTGTTCTTGATTTCTTTTAATGAAAAGTCTTCCTTACTATTGGATATTAAGTAATATTCTGCCTCTAACTTACTTCCAAAAGTTTTTATTTTTTTCGAATTATTTTTGTCGTAAATACTCCAGTCAGAAGCGTTAAATTGGACAACATCAGAGTCACAAGTTGGACATTTCTTTGGAATCATAACTTTTTCAGCATTAACACGGTTAGACGTAACAACCTTAACTATCTGAGGTATAACGTCACCAGCTCTTCTAATAATAACCGTATCCCCAATCCTTGGATCTAATCTCTCAAGCTCATCTATATTATGTAATGTACAGTTGCTAACTGTAACTCCACCAACCAAAACTGGTTTTAATTTAGCTACTGGAGTAAGTGTTCCCGTCCTGCCAACCTGAAATTGTATATCTTCAATTACTGTTGATGCTTCTTCAGCAGGAAACTTATGGGCAATTGCCCATCTTGGAGATCTAGAAATCTCTCCAACTCTATGCTGATAATCAAAAGAATTTAATTTATAAACAACGCCGTCAATATCGTAAGGAATAGTTTCTCTATTATTTAGAATTTCATCGTAATAATCCAAGCACCCTCTTGCACTGCTTACTAATCGATTTAATTTATTAACCGGCAAACCGAGAAGGCTCATTTTATTAAAGAAATCATCTAACCCAGCAAAGTTTATTCCATCGCACTCACCAAAACCATGCGCAATGAATGATAATGGTCTTTTTGATGTTATGGATGGATCTAATTGCCTTAATGATCCAGCAGCAGCATTTCTTGGATTAGCAAAAGTCTTTTCATCGTTTTTAATTGCATTTTGATTTAACTTTATAAAATCTTTTTTTGAAATAAAAACTTCACCCCTTATTTCTAAATAATTTGGGGTGGCTAATTTATTAGTTATTAAGGTTTTTTGAGGAATAGATTTAATGGTTTTAATATTTGAGGTTATGTCTTCACCAACAGAACCATCTCCCCTGGTCACACCTTTAACTAGAATGCCATTTTTATAAATCAAAGAAACTGCGGCTCCATCCATTTTAGGCTCACATAAAATATCAAAATCATTAATATCAGGAAGTCTCTTTTTTAATCTGACAAAAAACTCATCTAACTCATCTTTTGAGAAAACATTAGATAAAGAAAGCATCTGCTTCTTGTGTTTATAAGTTGTAAAACCAGATGAGGGAGAAATACCCACTCTTTGGGTGGGTGAATCTGCTGTTATAAAGGATGGGTTTTTGTTTTCAAAATCTATTAAAGATCGAAAAAGGTTATCATATTCTATATCTGTTATTTCAGGATCATCTAATACGTAATAGTTATAATCATGAGATCTAATTGTATTTTTTAACTTTTCATAGTCTTCTATGTTCAATATTTCACCTAACTTAATGTCTTTAACTGCTTAAGTCTCATTATTTCCTGAGCTTTTGATTCAATATGAGAAATCATTTGCTTCGTTATAGGCAATCTCTCTTCATCACATATGTTTGCATAAAATTTTTCAGAAAAACTATATGCAAAATTTAACATTTCTCTAAATGTACTCAATGGGTCATCAGCTTTTGATAAGTTTGTTGCAATAACAACTGCAAATGTATTAGTGCTATTATCAAATGTTCCTGGGTTAAGAGCATTAGCAACTCTGAAAAGCTCTGTACCCTCTACATTTTTAAGAATAAAGAATCCATGTCTAACTTGAGCATTGCAATTAGCCATAAATGCAAACAACTGCTCAATATCAAAGTTTGTTTTATCAATTGAAATAAGATTTAATATTGCTAGCTCTTCATCATCATTTTCTTCATCAGGGACAAGAGCTTCAAAATCAAAAGATTTCTGAGATTTAGCATTCATATCAACATCATTATCAATATCATCTATAACAGGCTCAATTTTCACTTTAAGCTCACCATTTGAGGAAATTCTTTTGATTAAAATAAAAACAAAAATTAAAAAGACTAATACAGATAAGCCTATTAAATATATTTCAAAATTGCTTTGCATGTTAGGTTTCTACGAATTCTAAGGCTTCTTTCATATCAACTGACACTAATCTAGATACTCCAGGCTCCTGCATAGTAACACCCATTAAATGATCACTCTTCTCCATGGATACTTTGTTATGAGTAATAAATATGAATTGCACTTCTTTAGACATTTCCTCTACCATATTTATAAATCTCATAGTATTCAAATCATCTAAAGGCGCATCCACCTCATCAAGCAAACAAAATGGGGCTGGATTAAGCTCAAATATAGAAAAAACTAAAGATAATGCTGTTAGAGCTTTCTCTCCACCTGACAATTGAGAAATTGAAGAGTTTTTCTTACCAGGAGGCCTAGCCATTAATACCACACCAGCATTTAAAGGGTCATCATCAGTTAAAGTTAGTTCAGCAAACCCTCCTCCAAATAGTTTAGGGAATACTTCTTTTATGCGAGCATTAACAGAATCAAAACTATCCTTAAACATTGACTTAGTTTCGTTATCAATAGTTTTAATTGCTGATGAAAGCTTATCTAAGGCTTGAGTAAGATCATCGTATTGTATATCTAGCTCCTCTTTCCTCTTAGATTCTTCAGCTATCTCATCAGGAGCTGCTAAGTTTATAGCCCCAAGTCTAATAATTTTTGATTGTATTTTAGCCAATTCATCTTGGAGATTGTTGATATCCATTTCTTTGTATTTATCGTGATCAATATCCCCCATTTCAATTCCTGAATCTTGAATTTGTTTGTTGGCATTATCTAAATTTATTTCATACGTCTTAAGCTCTAATCTAGTATCAGTAATTTTATCTGCAAGCTTTTTAACATCTAGCTCAGCATATTGTTTTTTAGTTTCAAGCTCTCGAAGATTTTCGTTAAAATGTGATTGTTTTTTTCTAATATCAACTAAAACTGATTCAGCTTCCGAGCTTTTTTGAACAAGCTCTGCCATAGCAGACTCTGTGAGTGCTTTCTCTTTTATCCCATCTTCGATTAACTTCTCAAGCTCAATCTGTCTATTCTTATATTCTTCTGGTGAAGTAAAATTCACATTACCAAGTTTAGAAATATTCTCTTGAACTTCATCCAAGGTATTCTCTAATAAGTCGAGGTCCATGCCCTCAAAATCACTTGGATTCATATCAGATATGCTAACACCTGCCCTTGAAAGACTACTTAGAGCATTTTCTAAGTTTATTTCATATGTTCTTAACTCTAAATTAAATTGATTTATCTGATCAGTTACCAATCTAAATTCATGAACAACTGAAGATTTTTGTTCTTCTATTTTGCTGATTTCATTATCAACTTTGTTTCTTAAATCTTTAAATTCTTCTAAATCTTTAGCAGCTACTTTCAAATTAGATTCATACTCATCTAATTTTATATTCGAATTAGTTATATCATCCTCAATAGTTATTAATAGAGTATTAAGTTCATCTTGTCTTTTTAGCAGCTCATCAGTTAACGATTTTGATTGGGCAGATGCAATCTGAAGAATGTCTTTCAAGAGACTTTTAAGCTCTTTAGCCCTTTCTTGAATGTTACCAATATTAATATTGTTTTCAGAGAGAGATTTAATGATATTATCAAGAACAGCTATTGCTTTCTCTTTTGGACTGAGATTTTCCATGCTCTCTTCTTTTCTTTTTGCATCTTCATAATTTGCTTTAGCATTTTCAAGATCTATCTTGGTTTTTTCTTTTGAAGAAGATAACCTGCTTTGGTTGCTTATAAGGGTATTAATAGATGCCTCAAGTGCAAACACGTTTTTTTGAGCTTTCTCTAATTTATCTGGAAGTGAAGAATTTTCTTCATTAATCTGGCTTATAGTTGAATCTAGAGAATCAATTTTTACTTGTATCGAAGATTTATTGGTAACAAGAGGTTCCAGTTCTGCATTTATCCTGTCTCGGTTCTTCATAGCTTCAAATGCTTTTATAGTTGCTATGTTGAGTTTTAACTCTTTTTCTTTGGGGCTAAGATCTTTAAAGGCTGCTTGTTTTTTTGTTGCTTCATCATAACCAACAACCGCTTTTTCAAGATTAGATTTATTATTTACTTCATCTCTATTAATATTTTTTAAGTTTGCTTCTAATTTAGCTATTTCAGCACCAATTGAGTAGAAGTTTTTTTGAGCATTCTCATAAGCATTAACCACTGACTCATTCTGAGTTCTAAAATCATCTATTTGAGATTGTTTGGTTTCTGCTTCAGCTTCTTTAATTAGAAGATCTCTTTTTAAAGCATCAAGTTCTTTTTGAAATTTGTCTCTGCTCTCTTTTGCTTCTAATGAAAGAAGAATTGCAGTGTCAAATTTATTCTCAGCTTCATCTTTCTTCAACTCATTATATTTTTCAGCTGCATTTGCTTGGTTCTCTAATCGCTTTATAAGTCTAGAGATTTCATCTCTGATGTCTTTAACCCTAGAAAGATTTTCTTTTGTTTTTTTTATGCGTGATTCAGTCTCCCTTCTTCTTTCCCTATATTTTGATACACCTGCAGCTTCTTCTATATGCGTCCTCAACTCCTCAGGTTTTGCGCTTACTAGCTTGCTAACCATTCCTTGCTCAATGATTGCATAAGAGTTTGGGCCAAGACCAGTGCCAAGGAAAATGTCTTGAACATCCTTTCTGCGACATTTTGTATTATTGATAAAATAATTTGATTGAGCATCTCTTGTCATCACTCTTTTAATTGAGATCTCATTAAAAGAGGCATATTCACCACCAACTTTCCCAGCAGCATTATCAAAAAGCAGTTCTATGCTACATTGACCTGATGGTTTTCTTGAATCAGTTCCATTAAAAATTACGTCTACCATAGACTCACCACGGAGGTTCTTAGCAGACAACTCTCCAAGCACCCATCTAACTGCATCGATAACATTAGATTTACCGCAGCCATTTGGACCAACAACACCAACTAAATTGGTAGGAAAAGCAATTTTTGTAGGATCTACAAAACTCTTGAAACCCGCTAGTTTAATGTGTTTAAGCTGCATTTTTATAAGTTGTTAACAACTACTTATATTAAACTATTGTTAACTTTTAGACCATTGATTTTGGTTAATTTTATAGGTATTTAGAGGGGTGTTAGGATCAAAAATAAATATTGAATTGAAGCTATAATTTTGACCAGAATTTATGCAATTAAGATTAATAAATATTTCAATGGATTCATTATTAAGGAGAGCCGAAGCTATATCAAAACCTGGAATTAATGAATCATTATTTGAGATTGAAAACATGTTTGTATTGTTTAAATTCTTCTTGCCTATTGGAACACCAGGTCCATTAACAATTTCTAATTCAATATCCACCGTGTTATCAAGACAGTTTTCTGGATTGGTGGACTCTATTTCAATAGAGGCAGATGCAAATGTTGGGAATCTTGTATCTCTCAACAGGGTATACATAGAATAAAAAATTAATTTTTCATCTGGCTCAACATACAAACCTTCAGCTATCGATATTAAGCTTTCAGCAGAATTGAAATGTCCCTTGTCGAGAGCATTAAGAAGATATGGCTGTATCCATGGTTTAGCAGAGTCTTCTAGCTTTAAATATGTAGATGTATTAATAGGCTCATTTGCATCTATTAAAGCTATTATTGATTTGTTAGTTTCCTTTAAAGAATATTTATTGTATTTAAAACTATCATTTAAAAAAATAAACAGGCTTGAAAGTAAATAAATAAAAGAAATTCCAAGGACAAGCCCTTTATTTTCTGTTTTTTGATGGAGAATATATGCACCAAAAGGTATAAAAGCGAAAAGAGCTAAAGCGATATAAAGGATCATTTTGCTCTCTCTCTAATAAAAAATATTATCAAACATATTATCAAGAAAATAAAAGGTGAATACCACAAAACATAGGTATTTGGCTCTACAGGCGTATCATATAAAGTATCTTTTCCAAAACGATCAGATATATAATTTTTAATCTCAGCATCTGATTTGCCATCAACAATCATTTGCGAGATCGCTTTTTTTAAATCCTCTGAAACTGGAGCATTTGAGCTTGCTAATGAACCACTAGTGCATTTTGGACATCTAATTTCTTTTATTAAATTATAAAAACGGGCTTCATTTTCAACGTCCTCAAACTCGTAATATGCCTCTGAATATACATTGCTGCTAAGAATGAATAAGAAAGATAGTACAATTTTTATCATAGGATAATCTCACTATCTTTAATGGTCTTGACAAATACGTCTTCCCATATCATCTGATTAACCTCTCCTCTATAATGAGCAATAACTTTTCCATTTGAAATTAAAAAAGTTTCAGGCGCACCGGTAACCCCCATATCTAAAGCTAAACTTCCATTGAAGTCATGTATTACCAATTCATAAGGATCTCTATATTTTTTTAGCCAATCGATGGCATCACTTCTGTCATCTTTATAATTTAGTCCGATAATGCGAACACCGCTATTAGATAATTTTTCAAGAAACCCATGCTCAACCCTGCATGTGATGCACCAGCTAGCCCAAACATTTATAAGGAAATTGCCAGATAGATCTTCATTCGAAAGCTCAGTTTCTTTGTATAGATCAGTCAGATCAAAAGATGGTATTTCAAAAACTCTGTAATCTGCACCAGGATATGAATTATCTTTTGACAGGTAAGTATAAAAAAATGCAAATATACAAATAGGAACTATAAATACAAGAATTTTTAGGATTTGCTTCATAATTTAGACCTATACGAATTAATGACAATTATTAATCCAGAGAGCGCCATCATTATTGCAGAAAGCCAAACATATCTAATGAAGTAATTCAGCTGAACATTAACCACCCAGCTTTTATTATCAAGCTGATCTCCAATTGTTATATAGATATCTTTTAATGGGGTTACTTTTATAGCGGTTTCAGAAGTGATTTGTCCTCTTACAAAATATTTCCTTTTCTCAGGGTAAAGCAAAGAGCTTTTACCGTTTGAATCAATAACTTTAAAGACAGCTCTAATAGAATCATGATTAGAATTATTTATTAGCTGAAGATCATCAAAAGATATGGAAATATTTCTATATGTTTTTATATCATTAGGATACATATTAAAAACTCTTTCTGAACTAAAAATAGAATTAGCTGATACAGATAAAATCAACATACCTAAACCCATATGAGCAAGCATACTGGGAATATTGATGTGTTTCTTCTGGTAGATGCTAAACACTAATAAAATCAAATATCTGATTAATAATAAAAAGCCAACAAATGCAGATATATAAATGATTGCTGAGCCATTATTTGCATAGAAATACAAGGAAATAGCTGCAACTAAACTTAATGCTATTGATAAGTTCAATTGATTAAATTTTTGTATTTTTTTAAGGCTCCTACCCCATTTTGATTCAATGGATATTATTAAAATTATTGATGCAAGAACTGCAACTGGTGCGTATATAGCATTATAAAAAGGAGCTCCAACACTTATTTTTTGATCGTATGCTAATTCATAAATTAATGGATAGGTAATTCCCATCATAGTGGCAAAGATAAGAACACCAAAAAATATATTATTCAAAGAAATAAATGATTCCTTAGAAAAGGATTTAATCTTTGTTTTCGATGATAAAAGGTCAAATTTTGATGTGAATAACCATAGTGATGAAAAAAGGATTATTCCAATAAATACAAGAAGATACATGCCTCTCTGTGGATCATTTGCAAATGAATGAATGCTGTCAATTATTCCTGATCTGACTATAAATGCTCCAAATAAACTTAAAGAAAAAACTATTATTGAAAGTAATAGAGTCCAAATTCTCAAGGATTTTGACTTTGAAGCTACACTCAAAGAATGAACAAAGGCTGTTGCAGCAAGCCAAGGCATTAATGCGACATTCTCAACAGGATCCCAGAACCAATACCCTCCCCAACCAAGCTCATAATATGCCCACCATGAGCCTAAACATATACCTATGGTAAGAAATACCCAAGCTGAAACAGACCAAGATCTAACAACCTTTTCCCAATTGATACCTGCATTTCCATTCAAAAGAAATGCCAATCCATAGGCAAACGGTATTACAAATCCAACATAACCCATATACAAAAATGGTGGATGAATTGCTAGTGCTGGATCTTGCAGTACAGGATTAATATCTGCACCGTTTGCTGGAGAGAATGGAAGGTTTGTTTCAAATGGGTTAGAGGTTATTAAAAGAAATAACTGGAATCCAACAATAATAATAGAGATTATTCCAATAGCAAAGTTTTTAATTTTTAAATTACTATCTTTATTTAAATTAAATACAAAACCCCATGCACTTAGAAATAATATCCAAAGAAACATTGATCCCTCATGAGCACTCCAAATTGATGTTACTTTGTAAAAAGTTGGGAGCATAGAGTTAGAATGCTGTGATATATAAACTACAGAAAAGTCATCTGTAGCAGCAAGATAAACATATATTACAAACGAAAGAAGTAAAAGTGCAAAAGCATGAGAAAATGCTCTTCTAATTAATATGGATGAATGTTTTTTTTCACAATCTAGTACCAATACCAGAGTTGATGTTAATAAAAATAAAGTGGTCGATAGGACTGATAAAAAGTGGGATAAATCTACTAACATTATTTATTTAAAGCTGGCGGCATATAATTTTCATCATGCTTTGCAAGAACTTTTTCTGCCTTCAAGCTGTTATTTTCCAAATAACCTAAAGCAACAACTCCGCTACCCTCTTTAAACAAATCTGGAACTATTCCTTTATATTGAACGCTTATAGATTCTTCATAATCAGTTATTACAAAAGATATATCTTCTCCATTTCTTGTAACAGAGCCTTCACGAACCATGCCGCCAACTTTAACCCTTTTATTGGACGGTAATTTTTCAGAAATAATTTCACTAGGTGTGTAGAAATAGTCTAGATTGGTATTTAAGGCATAAAGAACCATTAAGACACCTGAACCTGACAACAAAGATATCAACAAGATGTTAATTAACCTTTTTTTTCTATGCTGCTTCATCTTATTTGTGATTTATATTTTTTGATTAAAGAATTAAAAATTTTAAAAGACAGAGAAATCGCTACAAGAAAAATTAAAAATACCAGCCATACAAAAACACCATGGCCATCCATAATTAATGCATCGCTGATAGAATTAAATGCTAAATTAGACATAGTTTTTTATCCAGTTTTTGGTTTTTTCTCTTTTATAAATCTGAACTTTAGAAGAAAGTATCACTAGGCAAGCTATTAAACCTGAAAAACCAATAATTGCCATAAAAAGCGGATAAAGCATGACCACATCTATTGCAGGTTTTTCTGTTAATGTAATTGATGCTGGTTGATGCAATGAACTCCACCAATCAACAGACTTCTTAATGATAGGTATTTGAACAAATCCTATTATCGAAAGGTATGCAAACAATTTGTCTGCTTTATCAAAATTGTTAAATGAATTATGAAGAGAGATTAAACCAAGATACATTATAAACAATATCAAAGTTGACGTGATTCTTGCATCCCATTCCCACCAAGTACCCCATGTAGGTATACCCCAGATTGAACCTGAAACTAAAGCAATAAATGTTATTGTCGCACCAACTGGTGCTATAGACCTTGAAAGGTAAGCAGCTAACTTAACCTTCCAAACAAGATAAACGAGACTGCTTATTGCCATAGCTGCATATAAGGATTGAGCAATAAATGATGCTGGAACATGAAAGTAAATAATTCGATAAGAGTTCCCTTGAACAAAATCTTTAGGGGTAAAAAATAACCCCCATACAATAGCTGTTAAATATATTGCTAATGATATATACAAAAGCCATGGATAAATTCTATTAACTTGATAGAAATAAGTCTTAGGCGATGCAAATTGATGTATAAATTTTTTAATCACAATAATTAAGATTTCTCTTAACAATTACTCCAGGTGAGTTTTAATGATTTTTGAAATAATTGCAGGAAATATGAACATTATAATAGATAAGATGCCAAAAAGCAGAATCAAGAATCCAAAATAATTAATATTAAACATAATTGCTGTAGTTAATTTTCCAAGTATCACGAGCATCGGAAGTAAAAGAGGCATTGTAATTAAGGTTCCTAGAACAGATCCTTTTGTTAAGCTTAATGAATTTCCAAAGCAAAATAAGATAAGAAAAATATAAGTCGAAACCAACAAAGATGGAAAAAGCAAAATAGATGAATAAGCTGTGTTGCCTGCTCCAATATTGAATAGAGATCCAAAAATAGAGACTGGGATACCAATAAAGCACCAATGAACTAAAATCTTTATAAATACTGATTGATAAATTGATCCACCAGTAATCAAAAGATGTTCAAGTGAACCATCTTCATAATCTTCGAGGAAAATTCCTTCAGTGGCTAGCATCATAACCATTAAGCAAGATATAAATAAAACTGGAAAGAAAGCATCAGCAAGACTCTGATTTGTAAGCTCTACAGTAAGTGGATAAGCAACCATTATTAATATAAATACCAGAATGGGGCCAAGCCATGCTCTTGTCTTTTTAAGGAGTTTAATTAACTCGTGTTTTAAGCTTTGTTTGACTTTCATTAATCTAAATTAAAATTATTTGCTCTTATGCCTGATGCAATGTGAGATGTAAAAATTAAGCCAGAACCTTCTTCAACTTTTTTATTTAGATGATCAGATAAGATTTCACACATTTCAATATCCAATCCAACAAATGGTTCATCTAAAAGTATTAAATCTGCCTCATTGATAAATATACGTAATAAAGCTATTTTCTTTTGCTGACCAAAAGATAAATTACCCAATGTCACATCAAGCTTATTCGTGAGATCAAATTTGCTAAGTAAATTATCAATTTGTTTGTTGTCCATAAGGTCTAATAAGTCAAGATTGTCTCTTACACTTAAATAACTTTTCAAAGCATTTTTATGTCCAAGATATGAAATTGTGAGATTTTCTTTTTTTGTAACATTTCCTTTAGATGGTTCTGATATACCTCCAAGTATCCTTATTAAAGTTGATTTTCCTGACCCATTAGAACCCATTATATGAAGAGCTTCATTGTTATTTAGAGCAAATGATATACCTGAGAACAGTTTGCTTTCATTAATTTTATAAGAAAGATTATCAGCTTTTATTAATAAACTATTTTGCATTAATTAAGTGTAAGGTTTTTTGTCCTTATTGAAAGTGCCGCAAGTGGCTTTTGGGGGTCTAGTCGGGATTGAAGTCGTTTTGAAATTTCTGAGAAAGGAGAAATACCTACAGAGCCTACCCCTCCAACAGAAAAATATAACCTTTTGCTAAAATACAAGCCTTGCTCGAAAGAAGGCACCCCACTTATTAAAGTTGTAATTTTTCCAAGGCTTTGCAGTATATTTTTTCGATTTTTATTAAACTTAAACCAGCCCCATGCTGAAACATTCACAAGAGATATTTTTTTTAATATTTCTCTAGTTTCTTGATTAGGAGTTGAGGATGGGGGAAGTAATACTATTATTTCACCCTTTGCTTTAGCAACCAAGTTGTCTAAGGCTTTCTCTATCTCTGATTCGAAATTTAAATGTAAGCATTGCTCATGCTCATCTACTCTAATTTTTTTTACCTTAGAGAGACGATCTTTTGAGCCAAGAATGATATATGTAACTAATTCTTGGCTCAAAGTTTTAAATATTCTCTAATGATTGCTTAATGTCATCAATAATATCATCAATGTGCTCTATTCCAATGGATAGCCTAACAAATCCAGGTGTTACACCTGTTGAAAGTTGTTCTTCAGGTGATAATTGGCTATGTGTTGTACTTGCAGGATGAATGGCTAATGATCTAGAGTCACCAATATTAGCGACGTGATAGAGTAGCTCTAATGAGTCTATAAATTTCTTTCCAGCCTCTAAGCCTCCTTTGAGTTCAAAGCCCATCAAGGCTCCATTTCCGCCATTAAGATATTTCTCAGCCCTTTCCTTTGCAACACCTTGTTGCACAGAAGGATAAATTACCCTTTCAACAGCATCATGTGATTCTAAAAATTTTGCTACTTTTTCAGCATTAGCAGAATGTTCTCTGATTCTTAGAGAAAGAGTCTCGAGACCCTGTATAAACATAAATGCATTAAATGGGCTCATAGCTGCGCCCATATCTCTTAATAAAGTAACTCTAGCTTTTAACACGTATGCTATAGGCCCTAGCGGCTTGACTGCTTCAACCCACACAGCTCCACCATAAGAAGGATCAGGAGTATTTAGAGCAGGCTGTCTATCTGGCCCAGCAGATTCCCAATCAAAGTTTCCGCTATCAATAATTATTCCGCCAATAGATGTTCCATGACCGCCAATAAATTTTGTAGTTGAGTGTATTACCACTGCAGCACCATGCTCAATTGGCTTACAGATAATTGGAGCAGCTGTATTATCAACAATCAAAGGAATACCCAAGGGCCTTCCAATGTCAGCAACTTCTTGAATAGGAAAAACCTCAAAGCTTGGATTAGGAAGAACCTCTCCGTAATAAGCTCTTGTCTTATCATCAGTAGCTTTTAAAAAATTTTGTGGGTCAGCAGGATCTACGAATCTTACTTCGATACCCATATCGTTAAAAGTATTTTTAAACTGGTTATATGTTCCGCCATAAAGATGAGAGGAAGCAACTATATTGTCTCCGCTTTTTGCAATATTTTGAATTGCATATGCTGAAGCAGCCTGGCCAGAGGATACTGCCAAAGCCATAACCCCGCCTTCAATAGCAGCCAATCTATTTTCAAGAACATCACAGGTAGGATTCATTATTCTTGAGTAGATATTTCCTAACTCAGATAAGCCAAATAAGTTAGCAGCATGGTCTGTATTATCAAACTGATAACTTGTTGTTTGATGGATTGGCACGGCTACTGAGTTAGTATTTTCGTCTTTTCTCCAACCAGCATGTAAACCAATTGTTGCAGGGTTTGTATAAGATTTTGTCATGATATTTTTTCCTAATAATAAAAAATTAATATTATCAGCATAAAAAAAGGGAATTTTTTAGGAATTCTTCTTTTTAGCTTATTTATTACACGCTAGCAAGCTGAATCAAAAAGCGTGGAAATGATTATATAATCATTTTACAAACAAATACAACAGTACTATCATCAATTAATAATAAGTTTATAGATAGTTTATAGTTTCATTAAAAGAGGTTAAAAATGGCAAAGAAATACAATAATTTTAGAGTTGGCGGTTCACCAAAAACAGTAGGTTCTGAATACTCTGTGTGGACAAATAGTCTGTTAGAAAGAGTAATAGCAAGTAGAACTATTATTGAGCCAGGCAAATCAACTAAAGGACATAAATTAATTGATTCTGATGTTGTCTATATCATTACTAATGGCAGAGGGACTATGGAGGTTATCGAATATATGAACTCTACTGAAGGGCATGGATCTGATCCTTCATATGGTATTCAGCACGAAGATTCTTATGAGTTATCTGCTGGAGATGTTATTTTAGTTCAGTCAGGAGATTATGCGAAAGTTACTAATAACTCTGAGCATGATCAATTAACTTATATGAGAATATTTGATAGGGGCGGTTGGAGAGAATAGCTCTAATTATTAAAGCAAGATCTCTGCAAAGATTGGCAAATGATCAGATACTCCGTGTCCGGTCTTAGTATCAAACCCCTCGGGGATTTTGTCTTCGTTCGTATTGATCTCAGTGATAACAGTAGTTATTGATGAACTATTGAATTTAAGCCCTCTATTTTTGGATATCATGATTTTGTCCAGATAAGACCAATTCTTATCTCTCCAATAATAATGAGTTCCTCTGCAATCCATGCAGCCTTCATGATTTGATATAGCCCAATTTTCTTCAAGCTTATAAAAAGTATTATGCTCTTTTGATTCTTTTGAGGTTACGTTGAAGTCTCCTAGTGCTATGAACGGATCATTATGATTTCTAACAAGGTTTTCGAGAGTCAAAAAAGAGTCATTTCTCATTCCTACGGGATGATAAGGTGCAGGAAAATGAATGTTGTAAAGCCTAACTAATTGCTCACCTATTTTAATATGAACCTCAAAAATAGGCCTCGTATCTTTTGACTTGAACTCAGGTGAAAATTTTATTTTATGAAGCTTCTTATAATCTATTTTGTATTTAGAAATATAACCTGTATCAATTCCTCTATAGTCATTTCCTTCAAGCAAAGCTAAATCTATATAGCCATATGGTTTTAATAATTCAAATAACTCTGAAAGGACATTGATATTTTCAACTTCCTGAAATGCAATAATATCTGGTCCATTTTTATCTGAGTGAAGTATAACTTTCTTAATATTCTCTAATTTTTTATTTTTAGCAGCTTCAGTCCAGTCAAAATACAGACATTCATTTTTCCATTTTTCGACACGCACTTTATTACATGCTTCTATATGATCTTTATTTTGTTTTAATGAATAAGGCAAATAAGCCTTGTCATCTTTTCCAGGGTCATCAAGGCTATCAAAAAGGTTTTCAACGTTATAGCTCATAACAGTAATTGCTGCATTAGATGTAGCTATTGATGAGAAAATAAATAATGTAAGGACTAATAAATTGCGCATATAGAGTATATTAAACTAAATCTTTAATTTTTAATCTAATATCAAAAGGAACTGTAAATTTTTCTGCATGATCATTTTTAAGTTCAAGCAAGTTTTTAAGTCTTTTGTCAGAAAAGTTAACAGTCTTTCTTTGATTCATGTCAATGTGGCCAAGAATAGTTTCAAAAATTGCACATAATTCATTGTTATTGTTATATAAACCCCCAAGAATATGCATTAATTTGTTATTAACGTTATATAAAACAAAGGCTGGTTGGATTGGATCACCTAATCTAAATTCTTTTAAGTATCTAATACTGTCCTCAAGCGTGAATGTTGAAAAACCGCTATTAAAATAATCTTCGGTGAATCCCATCTCATTAAAATACATAGGAGTGTAACCAAGATCAAAGACTTGATAATAAAAAGCCACATTCATGTGATCATTATGATCACACATATCTTTTGTTACTTTTACTATTTCTGCTTGGTATGGAAAATTATTTTTCATTGCGTCATTATAGGCATAAAAAAAGCCCAGTAAACTGGGCTTTTTAAAAAGTAAGCTAGCTGCTTAGAATGTTGTACCGAAAGATACACCCCACATTCTAGGATCAGTATAGGTAGCAAACTGAGCGCCACCCTGCAATGCAGATGAAGCAGCCCAAGTACCAATAAATTGATCGTCAGCTAAGTTCTTGATGTAAGCCTTAACGTACCAGTCAGCATTATCTGGTGTATACACAGCAGATAGATCCCAGTACTTAGTCTCTGGCATTTTAGCCCTGTCTTGGTTAAAGACATTACCTTCTCTTTCAGCCTGATATCTGTAAGAAAGTCTTACTGTAGTCACACCGTTTTCTCCGATAAAGTCATTGTTAAAACCAATGCTGTATGAAGATTCAGGTGACTGAGGTAATGAGTTTCCTTCAAGCGAAGTCTGTAAAGGTGCAACAGAACATGGCACTCCTCCAAGAGGGTTAAATGGACCTGCACATATTGAACCAGCAGATTTGAAGATTGGTATTACATTTCCAGCAGCATTAACACCATAACCATAAGTTACAGCACCTTGAGGGTCATAAGGTAAAGCCTGTACACCTGCACCAAAGGCAGTTGGTCCACAAAGACCAGTAGCAGTTGCACAGCCAACTCCTGGAGTATATGCTGTAGGATCTACATCTAATAAAGCTGCGATCCCAGCAGGATTTAATGGATCAGGCATTGATTGATCGCCTAACTCACTTTCAACTAATAACCAGCTAATATCAATGCTTGAAGTCTCGCTTAAGAAAGCAACCATATTACCTTCAAAACCTTTAATTTCAGCATCAACGTTGTAGTTCACTGAACCAGCTTCTTCAAGATTTGAAATAAGCATGCCTTTAGTGTCATTAAAGAATAATGCAGCATTAAATAATACAGCACCGTCCATTAAGATACTTTTTGTTCCAATTTCAAGTACACCAGTTTCTTCTGAATCATATGGGTCAGGCTCTGTTCCGATAACAGGGTTGTTACCACCAGCTTTAGTTGCTGTTGTATAACTTGCATAGACCATTTGATTATCTGAAAGATCATGTTGTAAAGCTACTTTGTATGCAAAAGCATCATCTGCAACAACGATAGAAGTTGGATGAAATCCATATTCACCAGACTCGTATTGAGATTGAGGGTAATTAGGACAATCAAAATCTGTTAAACAAGTCATAATAGTGTCTTTAACAGTGTCATCATTAAATCTGTAACCTAAAGTAAGTTTAGTTACGTCTGATAAGTCGAAATAGAACTCACCAAATAATGCCATAGACTTAGTTCTAATATGGTCATCGTTTAGGTAACCGCCTAGCTCAGTAGGAATGTGATATGGGGCAATCCCTTGAACAGCTAATAACCCACCAAGACATGCAGGATTTGCAGTACTTGGTGATGCTGCAGCTACAGGACCTAAAACACCTGATGCACAAACATCACTTCCACCTAAACCACCAAGGATTAATGTTTGATAGAAAGGAATACCGCCGTATGCATCAAACTGACCACCATAGACAAGAGATGAATATAAATGGTTGCTAAAAGCACCTGTCATATTCCAAGCAGCAGTTTGTACTTGATATCTATTATGAGACCTATCATCGTAACTGTATAAACCAGCTACAAAGTTAAATGGTCCATCGTAGTCAGAGATAACAGTAAGCTCTGCTTGAATTGTGTTATTTTCAGCATTAGAAAATTCATAAGTTCTATCACTGTCAACTAATTCAGTAAAGCTATAGTCATCACCATTAAATGTTCCACCAAATGTACCTTCCCATGAAATAGGAGGAAGATTCATAGCTGCGCCCAATATACCTGGGAAAGGTTTGGTCGTATGAGAATAATCATTATCATTCATGTGCTGATAGTCTCTTGATGTGTGAGAAATTTTTGCATTTAAAAGCAACTCATCACTTAATTCTGTTTCAAACTCAATAGCTGAGAAAGTAAACTCAGTAGAGAATTCAGGTATTCTTGTTATGTATGCTTTATCAAGGCTGTCAGGAGCAGGCATTCCAGCATATTGATTAATAAAAGCACTGGCCTCTAAACCACCCACAAGATTAAATAAAGCAGCTGTTGAACCTCTTGAATCAGAAGCTACATTAGGTCCACCAACAGTTAAAGGGTTACAACCATATAAAGCATGAGATTCACAATATGGAGTTCCAATATTGTTTCTATTATCATCACCTTTTAACCAATCATGAGTAAGTTTTAATGTTGAAGACTCGCCAATATCAAAGTCGATTGAAAGCCTTGCTCCCATTGCATCTTTGTTGTTAAAGTCTTGTCCATCTCTTAGGTTGGTAGTAAAACCGTCTCTTCTTTGAGATGTAACAGCCAATCTTGTTCTTATAGTATCTGATACTGGAACATTAATAACAGCTGTAAGTTCTTCTTGGCTGTAATCCCCGTAAGTAAGATTTACGCTTCCTTCTAAATCAGAAGTTGGTCTTTTAGAAATAACATTAATAACACCGTTAACAGCATTTCTTCCAAATAAAGTACCTTGAGGTCCTTTTAAAACCTCTACACGCTCAGTATCATAGAAACCTAGGTCATAAAAGGCACCTGTACCAACACTATGGCCATTCATAGATGTAACAACAGCGCCAACAACAGCAGCACCAACACCATATGAACCAGTTCCTCTAATTGCATATGAGACACCAGAACCGATACCTTTATCAGCAATTAAACCAGGAACTACCTCTTGAAGATCAGAAGCATCTTGAATTAGATTCTTCTCTAAATCTTCTTCGGTAAAAGCTTCAATAGATAATGCTAGGTCCTGAACAGACTCAGCTTTTTTAGTTGCCGTAACAACCACTTCTTCTACTTCTTGAGCGCTTACGAAAAATGGAACTGTCAGTGCGAATGACGCAAAAGTTCCAAGTAAGACTTTAGATAATTTGTTCATAACTTAAACCCCCTATAATTGGATTACAAACATATTAGTTAAGTATTCTTAACTTTTATTTACAAACTATAGCATTAATAAAGGCTTTGACTAGTAAAACAAACAAAAAAATAGATTTTTTTAAATGCTCTATTTTTGATAATTTAGGCTATTTGGAGAGAAATTTTATTACCAAGGATGGCACTTTGAAATTCTTATTATTGCCATATATGTTCCCTTTAAAATACCATGTTTTAAGATCACATCTATTGCATATTGAGAGCATGTTGGTTGAAACCTGCATGATGGAGGAAATAATGGTGATATAAAGTACCTATAGAACCTAATAGGTAGTATAAAAATTTTACTGAGAAAACTCATTTAAGAAAAAGATGGGCTTTTAGATTCCTTTTTTATGTGCTCGAGAAACTCTTCAAGAGACTGCGTTTCATTGTTATTACTGCCTATTCTTCTTACAGAAACAGTTCTGCTTTCTTTTTCTCTTGCCCCTAAGGCTAAAATCAATGGTACTTTTGCCGCGCTATGCTCTCTTACTTTATAACCAATTTTTTCATTTCTTAAATCGTTTATAACCCTTATTCCAATT
>CBFHRY010000013.1:1656-27451 GCA_965658385.1 Gammaproteobacteria bacterium | reverse complement strand
CTTTTAGGGTAAGGGGGGATACCATTGATATATATCCTGCAGACTCAGACAGTGAAGCTTTGAGAATCGAATTGTTTGGTGATGAGATTGAAAAACTATCTTGGTTTGATCCGCTTACCGGAGCTGTTATTAATGAAACTCCTAGAGCAACAATTTTTCCAAAGACTCACTATGTAACCCCAAAAGAAACAGTTCTAAATTGCATAGATGACATTAAGGCCGAGCTAAAAGAGAGACTAGCTTATCTTAGATCTATTAATAAATTAGTTGAGGCTCAAAGGCTAGAAGAAAGAACAAATTACGACATAGAGATGATGCGAGAGCTTGGCTACTGCCAAGGTGTTGAAAATTACTCAAGGTATTTATCAGGCAGAGAGCCCGGCCAATCACCGCCATGTCTATTTGATTACATACCTAAGGACGCGATTGTATTTATAGATGAGTCGCATGTATCTGTTCCTCAAATAGGCGCCATGTATAAAGGGGATAGATCTAGAAAAGAAACCTTGGTTGAATATGGATTTAGACTCCCTTCAGCAATGGACAATAGACCGCTCAAATTTGATGAATGGGAACTATTGGCTCCACAAAGAGTATATGTTTCTGCAACTCCAAGTCGTTATGAAACCGAAAGACAAGATAATCTTGTTGAGCTTATTATCAGGCCAACTGGCTTAACTGATCCAGATGTTGAAATTAGACCAGCCTCAACTCAAATCGATGATGTAATAGGTGAATGTAATGAAAGAGTAGCGCTCAAAGAAAGAGTATTAATAACTACACTAACTAAAAGAATGGCAGAAGATTTAACAGATTATCTTAATGAAAATAATATTTCAGCAAGATACATGCATTCTGATACTGACACTGTTGAGCGTGTAGAAATTATTAGAGATCTAAGATTAGGAAAATTTGATGTCTTGGTTGGAATCAATCTTTTACGAGAAGGTCTAGATATTCCTGAGGTGAGTCTAGTTGCAATTTTAGATGCTGATAAAGAAGGATTCTTAAGATCAGAAACAACCATGATTCAAACCATCGGAAGGGCTGCAAGAAATATCAGAGGCAAAGCAATTTTGTATGCCGACAAGATAACAGGCTCAATGCAAAGGGCAATCGATGAAACTGACAGAAGAAGGTCTATACAAGAAAAATATAATATAGATAACGGAATAAAACCTTCAACCATAAGCACCAAAGTAAAAGATATTATGGAAGGTGCAAGAGTTGTTAAGGGAAAATCAAAACCAAAGAAAAAAGATTTAGAAAAAGAGCTTAAGTTTGCGATTAAGGATAATTCAATAGAAGAGTTAAGCGACACTATTTCAAAACTTGAAGATCAAATGTATGTCTATGCAAAGGATATGGAATTTGAAAAAGCTGCCTGGTGCAGAGATAAGATGAAATATCTTAAAGGAAAGATGATTGATATATAGGATCTTTACAGGAATAGGCAATCATTAATTTATAGTAATCCTCTACTCTATGGACATAGTCTATAGCTTGCTGACCTCTTTTGTAGCCATTTTTATCGACTAAATTAACGTCTTCGCCACTTAAACTTTTGAGCACAGATTCAAAATCTTCCCAAATCATTTGATCTGGTTCCTTATCAATAGTCTGAGCAATATTCATGATATTTGTTGGACCAAGGTTGTAACTTGCTAACGATATAGCTAACTGATCACTTTGTGATTTACCAAAGATATTTTTTTCAAGCAATGAAGCAATGTATTTAGAACCGCCATTAATACTTTGTTCAGGATCAAGTCTATTTTTAACTCCAACAATTGCTGCTGTCTCTAGCGTGACCATCATCATGCCTCTAACACCCATGTTAGATTTTGCTCTTGGATCCCATTGTGATTCTTGAAAAGAAATAGCTGCTAGCAGCTCCCACTCAACATTATTTTCTTCACCTGCTTTTTTAAATAAGTTTTCATAAAGTAAAAACTTTTCATTGAGTAATTTATCAAACTTACTTTTTTCAAAATTGTTCAGAGAGGAGTTTTGATAAATGCTATTTGCATTATCCTCACAAGAAAAATTTTCTTCTGCATCTTCTTTTTTTTGCTCGCAGCCAAGCATGGTTAAAAAGCAAACCACGCCCAAAAAAAGCTTAAAGATATTCTTCTTTTCCATCTTTTTTAAACAAAAAACTTTATAATTGGTGCATACAATATTTCAGAGTTTAAGCGGTGTCAAAGACTATTACCTTAATTCTAGAAGGCAACGAAAGTTTTTCGAGCTCAAAATTAGAGCAAATTCAGCTTGGCTTTAACAAAAATAACAACTTAAATTCTAAAATTTCCTGTAATGATATTTATTTAATTAGTGTTAATGGCGACCTAGATTATTCAAATAATATTAAGGAAATTCTTAATGCTGATGACTTAAAAAGCACATTTAATTTAATTATTGGACCTAGGGTGGGGACTATTTCGCCATGGTCATCAAAAACAAAAGATATTCTAAAAAATGTTGGTATAGAAAACGTTGAGAGTATCGAAAGGTTTTATGGATTTAATATCGATGGTGTCAATAACATTGACTCATTAAATTTAAAAAATCTATACGATCGCATGACTCAGGGCCTGTATTACTCTATAGATCAGTGCAAGGAATTTTTAAGCCCTGAGCAAAAAAGACCTTTGAGACATATTGATATTTTAGGAAGAGGTATTGAAGAGCTTCACAGTGCTAATAAGAATTTTGGCTTTGCTATGAGTCCAGATGAAATTGATTATTTATTTAATTTTTACACAAGCACCCAAAGAAATCCTACAGATGCCGAGTTGATGATGTTTGCCCAAGCCAACTCAGAGCACTGTAGACATAAAATTTTTAATGCAAAATGGACTGTGGACGGAGAAGTCAAAAACAAAACTCTGTTTGATCTGATAAAAGATACTAGTAAAAATTCTCAAAATGGAATTATCTCTGCTTATAAAGACAATGCTGCAATTACAGCAGGCGAAAAAGTTGAAAGATTAAATTTAGATTCAGCTAATAACTATACATTTGTTGAAGATGTTCTAAATACAACCATTAAAGTTGAAACACACAATCATCCAACAGCCATTTCTCCATTCCCTGGAGCTGCGACTGGCTCAGGGGGAGAAATAAGAGACGAAGGCGCAACAGGAAGAGGGGCAAAACCTAAAATTGGCTTGGTTGGATTTAATGTTTCAAATCTTAGATTACCTGAACTGCAAAGATCATGGGAAGGAGATGAATGTAAGCCTGAGAGGATTGCTTCTCCTCTAGATATTATGATCGAAGGCCCTATTGGAGCAGCTGCATTTAATAACGAATTTGGTAGGCCGTCTACACTTGGATATTTTAGGTCATTTGAGACGGCATTCGATGCAAAAGGTAATGCATACGGGTACCACAAGCCAATTATGCTTGCTGGTGGTATAGGTGAAATACGCGATAAAAATAATTTTAAATTACAAATAGCTGAAGACTATATTGTTGTTGTGCTTGGTGGACCAGCAATGCTTATTGGTCTTGGAGGTGGTGCTGCCTCGTCTGTTTCATCAGGTGAGAGTGATGAGGATTTAGACTTTGCATCAGTGCAAAGAGAGAACCCAGAGATGGAAAGAAGATGCCAAGAGGTTATTAATATTTGTTCTTCAATGGATGAAAGCTTTATTGAATTTATTCATGATGTTGGTGCAGGAGGGTTATCAAATGCCATACCAGAACTTGCAAAAGATTCAGATCTTGGAGTTTATATAGAGCTTGATAAGATACCTGTTTCAGATCCAGCAATGTCTCCCATGGAAATATGGTCCAATGAATCTCAAGAAAGATACGTTCTAGCCATTCACTCCAAGAACAAGGATGCATTTGAAAAGATTTGCAAAAGAGAACGGTGTGAGTATGCATTTGTTGGTAAAACAACTTTAGAAAAGTCTGTAAAATTATTTGATAAGGCTAATAACAATTATCCTGTTGATGTTCCTCTTGATATGCTCTTTGGGGATCTGCCTATAACCGATATCAATATCAAAAGCACTAAAGATCAAGTTGATAACGATTCAATTGCCTCTTCATATGAATTTACAGAATCTGCCTATAAAGTAATTTCTCATCCCACAGTAGCATCAAAGTCTTTTCTCATTACTATTGGAGACAGAACCGTTGGTGGTATGGTTGCAAGAGATCAATTTATTGGCCCGTATCAGGTACCAGTTTCAAATTACTCTATGAGCCTAAGGTCATTTACATCCAATAGTGGTGAAGTTGTAACTATTGGTGAAAAACCTACACTGGCAATTCATAATCCATCTGCATCGATGCGAATGGCTATAGCAGAGGCTTTAACAAATATGATTGCAGTTCCCATTAAAGGCCTAGATCACATTCAAGTTTCAGCAAATTGGATGGCGCCAACAAAGGAAGAAGAAGAAAATTATGCTCTTAGATCTGGTGTTGAAGCTCTTTCTAAAATTTGTATTGATCTGGATATATCAATCCCAGTTGGAAAAGATTCTTTATCTATGAAAACTAAATGGCTAGATGAAGATAAAGAAAAAACAGTTACCAGTCCATTGTCAGGTGTGGTCACATCTGTGGCTCCTGTGAATGATGTAACAAAGGCTATCACTCCAGAGTTAAACACAGATATCGAATCAGATTTGCTTTTAGTAAAGCTAAATTATTCAAATAGATTGGGCGGATCAATTTTTGGTGAAGTTAATAAAACTGCTTTTAATGAAACCCCTGATGTAGACAATCCAAATGCACTAAAAAATCTATTTAATCAAATTCAAACACTTATTAAGCAAGAAGATATCCTCGCATTACATGACATATCTGATGGCGGTCTGTTCACTTCAATTGCTGAAATGTGTTTTACTCAAAAAGTAGGTATGGATATTAAACTTCCTTCACTAAAGCTTGAAGATGCTAACCCTTATTTTTTTGCTGAAGAAATTGGTTTAGTTATTCAAGTTGCAAAAGATAAAACGATAGAAATTAAAGAAGTGCTTGGTGAGAGCTTTGTTGTTCAAAATCTAGGAACATTAAATGACTCTAAGACAATAAATATAGCTTGTGCCGAAGGATCAATTTTCTCTGAATCTATCCTAGAGCTTGAATCTAAATGGAGAGAAGTCTCACATACAATTCAATCAATAAGAGATAACAAAGCTTGTGCAGATGAAGAGCAAGAATTACTTTTTGATTCTGATCACAAAGGCCTCTATGCGGATACCTCTTTTAAAGAGGTGAGTGTAAATTACTCTGCAGCTAAACCAAAAGTTGCAGTATTAAGAGAGCAGGGTGTTAACGGTCAAATTGAAATGGCTGCAGCTTTTACTCTTGCTGGATTTGATGCTGTTGATGTGCACATGCAAGATTTGCTAGATGGTAATGTAAATCTGTCTGCATTTAATGGACTAGCAGCATGCGGCGGCTTTTCATACGGGGATGTCTTGGGAGCAGGGGGCGGCTGGTCAAAAACCATATTAAATAATAGTTTGGTCAAAGATCAATTTGAAGCATTTTTTAATAATCAGCACACTTTTACACTTGGCGTGTGTAACGGCTGCCAAATGGTATCAAATTTAAAAGATATTATTCCAGGCGCTTCTACTTGGCCAGGTTTTGTTAAAAATATATCCGATCAATTTGAGGCAAGGTTGGCTCAAGTAAAGGTTGCTCAGTCTGATTCTGTTTTGTTAAAAGGTATGGAAGGTTGGTCTCTGCCAATAGCCTCAGCTCACGGTGAAGGCCACGCAGCATTTACACAAGAAAACTTATACTCAATTCAATCAACCAATCAGATCGCTTTAAATTTTGTAGATTCATCAGGTAAATCTACAGAGACTTATCCACTTAATCCAAACGGTTCTATAGATGGTATTACAGGAGTCACAGCTGCTGATGGGCGTGTAACCATTATGATGCCTCATCCTGAAAGGGTATTTAGAAGCCAGCAAATGAGTTGGAGATCTAAGGATTGGAAAGAGTTCTCTCCTTGGATGCAAATATTTTATAACGCTCTATATTTTTCTAAGAACTCTTAATTACCAGAGAGTAATATCTTCTTCTCTGAAGATAAACTTATTTTCTTTTTTATCAGCAAAGTAATATCTGAGTGTTTTTTCAACCGTTGGGAATGCAATTTGATCCCATAGTATTTCATCTTCACCATGCAATTCTACTAATTGACTCTCAGTCGTAGGACCAAAGTTTTCATCTAAAAGCTCGGCTAAAAAAAACATATGCACTTGATTGATATGCGGAAGACTAAAAAGAGTATAAGGCTGAACAACTTTAGCGTGAGAACCAGTCTCTTCAAATGTTTCTCTTATAGCACCTTGCTGCAGGGTTTCTGCGTTTTCCATAAAACCAGCAGGAAGTGTCCATAAACCTTTTCTAGGTTGAATATTTCTTTTTGCCATCAGGATTTTATTGTCTTTAATGCACAAAGCACCAACCACCATATTAGGGTTTGTATAATGAATGGTTTTACAGTCTGAGCAAATATAGCGCTTTACATGATCCCCCTCAGGGATGCTAAATTCTAACTTTGAACTTCCACAATTCGAACAATACTTCAATTTATTTTCCTACTTTAAGAATATTTGCGCTTAAGACGTTAAACTTAGCAACGTGGAAGATAGCATAAAGGAAAAGTTACTAAAGTTAAATCATATGCAGACAACTGACTTCAAAAAGGCAGGTGTTTTTATTGGCATTTTGAACTTTGATAAGTATGCCAATGATCCTCACATAGTATTTACTCAGAGATCAACACAACTTTCCTCGCATTCAGGCGAGGTGAGTTTTCCAGGAGGGAAATGGGAAGATGGTGATAAAGATTTATTCGATACCGCTCTTCGTGAATCTAATGAGGAAATTAATCTTAATCTTGATGATGTTATGGGTTTGGGTAATCTGCCTTATTTAATTTCAAGACACAAAATAGAAGTCCATCCATACGTTGGAATCATTACAAAAGAACAAGACTTTAAAGGTAATTATGAAATCGCTGAAATCTTTACAGTTCCTATTAGCTTTTTATTAGATCTAAACAACGCAAAGATGCAGGACAAAATTAAAGGAGATATTGATCTAAAAATTCCAAGTTGGGAATATAATGATCAGAGAATATGGGGCTTAACTGCTATGATTACAGCAGACTTTATTAATATATGTTTTGATGGAAATATACCAACGAAGTTAGATAAAATTAGAGAGCAATATGATAGCTACCCTAGGGGATAAGAAATTAACCACGGCTTCCGATAACTTTTGGATAGCACCTGATGCTAATGTTATAGGTGATGTCCAAATGGGTGAGGATTCAAGTATTTGGTTTAATGCAACTCTAAGAGGTGATAACGAACCCATAATTATTGGTGATGGCTCTAATATCCAAGATGGATCAGTGATACATACCGATCCTGGACATGAATGTAGAATTGGCAAGTTTGTTACTGTTGGACATATGGTTATGTTACATGGGTGCAATATTGGCGACGGTTCTTTAATTGGTATAGGCTCAGTGATTTTAAATGGTGCAAAAATTGGTAAGAATTGTATTATTGGTTCAAAAGCCTTGATTACAGAAGGTGCAGTAATTCCTGATGGGTCAATGGTGATGGGTATGCCAGGAAAAATTAAAAGAGAATTAACTAAGGAAGAGCAACAAATGATCCCTTTGAGTGCAAAGCACTACATTAAAAACTACAAAAAATATAAAGAGTTATACAAACCACTAAAATGAAAACAGCTGAAATAAGAAAAGCTTTTTTAGATTTTTTTGAATCTAAAAAACACCAACAAGTAGACTCAAGCTCATTAATACCAGTTAATGATGAAACCTTACTATTTACAAATGCTGGCATGGTTCAATTTAAAGACCTTTTTCTAGGTTCTGAAAAAAAAGACTATGTTCGCGCAACTTCTTCTCAAAGATGTATTAGAGCTGGGGGAAAACATAACGACCTAGAAAATGTTGGCTATACCTTAAGACACCATACTTTCTTTGAGATGTTAGGTAATTTTAGTTTTGGTGATTACTTTAAAGAAGAGGCTATAGAGTTTGCATGGGATTTTTTAACTGGAGAATTAGACCTTCCTGAAGATAAGCTTTGGATATCTGTCTTTAGAGAAGATGACGAGGCAGCAAAAATCTGGAAAGAAAAAATTGGAGTCAATCCTGAGAGAATTGTTAGGCTAGATGAAGAGGATAATTTCTGGTCAATGGGAGAAACTGGCCCTTGCGGTCCTTGTTCTGAGATCTATTATGATCATGGCGATCATATAGAAGGAACTCCTCCTGGCTCTGATGGCGATGAAGGCGATAGATTTGTTGAAATCTGGAATCTTGTATTCATGCAATTTAATAGAAATGAATCTGGTGAAATGACACCTTTACCAAAACCATCCGTTGATACTGGTATGGGTTTAGAAAGAATTGCAGCTGTAATGCAAGGTGTAAACTCAAATTATGATACGGATTTATTTAAAAGCCTGATTAATGCATCTCAAAAACTTCTTAAAAATGAAAATAGCAATTCTCATAAAGTTGTAGCAGATCATATTAGATCAACAAGTTTTTTAATTGCAGATGGAATTACACCTGAAAATGAAGGCAGGGGTTATGTATTGCGAAGAATACTTAGAAGAGCAATCAGACACGGTTATAAAATGGGGGCAACACAGCCATTTTTATTCAATCTTGTTGATGATCTATCCGAGCTCATGAAAGATGCATATCCTGTCCTGATTGAGAAAAAGGATCACATCAAGAAAACGATCCAAAATGAGGAACACAAATTTTTTGAAACATTAGAAAAGGGAATTAAAATTTTGGACGAAGAAATAGACAGCCTTTCAGGCAATCAAATTTCTGGAGAGGTTGTTTTTAAGTTGCATGACACTTTTGGTTTTCCATATGACCTAACTGCTGACATAGCCAGAGAAAAAAATCTTGAAATTGATTCTGAAGGGTTCGCTAAATCTATGCAAGCACAAAAAGATTCATCTAAAGCTAGTAGTAATTTTACCTCTAATCTTCCTACTCCAGCTGATGTAGATGCAACAACTTTCCAAGGCTACGAGTTTTTAGATTCTGAATCTAAAGTTTTGTCTATTTGGAATGGTCAAGATTTAGTTGATACAGCCAATGAAAATGATGAGGTCTTCATTGCTCTAAATCAAACATCTTTTTATGCTGAGTCAGGTGGACAAGTTGGTGACACTGGAACATTTGACTCCAATAGTTGTTCTGGAGCTGTGCTGGATTGCAAAAAACAAGGTAAAGTATTTCTTCATAAGGCTAAAATTGAATCAGGAAGTCTTAAGTGTGGAGATGTAATTAATATGAGTGTTGAAAAGAATAAAAGAAGAGCAACTGCTATACATCATTCTGCAACGCACTTACTGCACGCAGCTCTAAAAAAAGTTTTAGGTGACCATGTACAGCAAAAAGGATCTCAAGTTGACCATACAAAACTTAGATTTGATTTTGCTCACTCAGCACCTTTAACTGCTGATGAAATTTCCAAGATAGAGCATTTAGTTAATAATCAATCATTATTAAATACAAAAGTTTCAACAACAGAAATGGAATTAAAGGATGCTATTGATTCTGGCGCAGAAGCTTTGTTTGGTGAAAAGTATGATGATAAAGTCCGAGTGCTTGATATGGGCGAAGAATCATTTTCTGTAGAGCTTTGTGGTGGTACTCATGTAGATAGGACTGGAGATATTGGCACACTAGTTATTACCAGTCAGTCTAGCGTAGCCTCCGGGGTAAGAAGAATTGAAGCTATAGCTGGCTATGAATCTTTGGAATACTTATCAAACTTGAAAACTCTAACCAATGAACTTCAAAAAACATTAAATACAAGTTCTGATAAATTATCTGAAAAAGTTAATGCTTTAATTCAAGAAAATAAAAAACTTAAGAAATCTGGGCCTGTTGAATCTAAACAGGAAGTTATTTCTTGTGAGGAACTAAGTATTGATGATTGGACTTTAGTTATTGAGCAATTAAAACTCGAGGACAATAAAGAACTAAGAGGCTTGGTTGATCAAAAAAAATCTAAACTCTCTAAAGGATGTGTGATCCTGCTATCTGAAGCAAATGAAAAAGTTGCCATTGTTGCAGGTGTGACAAAGAATTTAGTTGATACTATTTCTGCAAAAGATCTTGTTAGTGAGCTTTGTGCACAGCTTGATGGTAGAGGCGGAGGCAGACCTGATTTTGCTCAGGGGGCTGGCAATTCAAAAAATATTAATGATTTCGTGACATCTATTCCAAAAACAGTAAAATCCCTTTCAAAATAAGGAATTCAACTTGGATATCGTTGTTCAAAAATTTGGTGGAACATCTGTAGGCTCGGTAGAGAGAATAGCTGCTGTCGCTGAACTAATTAAGAATTCAGCCAAAGATGACAATATAGTAGTTGTTGTTTCAGCAATGAGTGGCGAAACAAATAAGCTTATTGGTCTTGCAAAAAATTTTACTGAGACGCCTAACAAAAGAGAGTTTGATGCCCTTGTTTCCACTGGTGAGAAGGTTAGCTCTTCATTGCTAGCAATTGCTTTAGATTCAATCGGCGTAAAAGCTAAATCTTTATCTGCCTCCCAAATCTCAATGAAAACTACCAGCAGTTTTTCAAAAGCAAGAATTTTAGATATAGACAGCTCTAAAATATTACAAACTATTGAAGAGGGCTATATTCCTATCATCACTGGTTTCCAAGGTATCACAGAACAAGGTGATGTCACTACATTGGGAAGAGGTGGATCTGACACGACTGCTGTTGCAGTCGCTGCAAACCTATTAGCTAAAAGATGCGATATTTATACAGATGTAGATGGCATCTACACTACTGATCCAAGAGTTGTTCCAGAGGCTAAAAGGCTTGATTCAATCACTATGGAAGAGATGCTAGAAATGGCAGGGAAGGGAGCAAAAGTTATTCAAATTAGAGCGGTTGAGTTCGCTAATAAATACAAGGTGCCTGTTAGAGTTCTATCTAGTTTTGAGCCTGGGTCAGGTACACTAATATCACTTGAGGAAAATAATATGGAAAATGCATTAGTATCTGGAATAGCTTTTCAAAAAGATCAGGTAAAAATCACACTTCATGGAGTCGTAGATACTCCCGGGATTGCTTATGGAATTCTTGGGCCACTGAGCGATGAAAACATTGAAGTCGACGTCATAGTTCAGAATGTTAGTGTCAATGGAAAAACTGACTTTACTTTTACTGTTTCAAAAGAAGATGAATTAACTGCAACAAATATAATTGAAGCTAATAAAAATTCTTTGCAGTACGATGATGTCTTAGTTGATCCTAATATCGCAAAAGTTTCTTTAGTTGGGGTCGGTATGAGAACTCATGCTGGTATTGCAAGTGAGGCATTTAAAGCTCTTGCTGAAAATGATGTTAATATACAGATGATTAGTACTTCAGAAATAAAAATAACTATAGTTATTAATGAAGTAAATACAGATAAGGCAGTCAAATGCCTTCATGAAACTTTTAATTTAGATAAATAAATATGTATGACTTAATCCTTAAAAACTGCAACATAGTTAATGAGGATAAGATATTCATTTCAGATATAGCTATTAAAGATGAGAGAATAGCGCTAATTAATCCAACGATAGATTCAGAAGCAATAGAAATTATTGATGTTGATGGAAGACATGTCATCCCAGGCATGATTGATGATCAGGTGCATTTTCGTGAGCCAGGTTTAACTCATAAGGGTAGTATTGCTACTGAATCTAAAGCTGCGCTGGCCGGAGGTATTACAAGTTATTTTGAAATGCCTAATGTAAATCCAACGACTACTACAAATGAGAACCTGCAAAAGAAGTTTGATCTTGCCGCCCAAAAGTCATTAGGTAATTATTCTTTTTACTTGGGTGCTAGCAATCATAATATTGAAGAAATTAAGAAAGTTGATACCAATCTTGCTGCTGGTTTAAAAGTTTTTATGGGAGCATCTACAGGAGACATGCTTGTTGATAACCCCGATACATTAGAAGATATATTTAAATATTGCCCAGTTAACATTGTTACCCATTGCGAAGATACGCCGCGAATTTTAGAGAACGAAAAACTATTTACAGAAAAATATGGAGATGATCTTAATCCAACGCATCATCCATATATCCGAGACGATATAAGTTGTTACTTATCAAGCTCTATGGCAATAGATCTAGCTAAGAGAAATGATGCAAATTTACATGTTCTCCATCTAACTACTAAAAAAGAAATGGAACAATTTCAATCAGGTGCGATAGAAAATAAAAAAATTACAGCTGAGGTTTGTGTGCATCATCTGCGATTTAATGAGCATGATTATGTTGAGCTTGGCAATCAAATAAAATGCAATCCCTCTATTAAGAAAGAAGAAGATAGAGCCGCTGTTATGAATGCGCTTTTAAATGATCAAATAGATATAATTGCAACTGATCATGCACCACATACCTGGGAAGAAAAATCTAGGCCATATGCTCAAGCTCCTGCTGGCCTTCCTCTAGTGCAACATGCAATTCAAATTCTATTAGACTTTTATCATGATGGCACATTGACATTGGAGCATATCGTTAAAAAGACCAGTCACAACGTTGCTAAAAGATTCAAGATAAAAGACAGAGGCTATATAAGAGAAGGGTATTATGCTGATTTAGTTGTATTAGATATTGATAAACCTTTCACAGTTACAAAAGAAAGTATCTTGTATAAATGTGGTTGGTCACCATTTAATGGCTCAACATTTAATTCATCAATTAATACAACAATTATTAATGGTAAAGTCGCCTATAAAGACTCAAAGATCATAGAAAATCTTTTATTTGGTAAACAAATAGAGTTTTTAAGAAATTAGTTAAAAAAATTTTAATTTTTTTTTAATATCTATTTTTTTTAGCATGTGTAAAAAAACACCATAACTACAACGCTTATAGAATATTTTGTAAAATATTTACATAAAATTTATGTAAGCAACCTCTTTTTTTACCAAAAAACACCCTAATTTAATTTTGAAAATTTAAAAGAAAGATGTAGTATTGTGGATGTATATTTTAAATTTATTATTTTGTGAACAGGGAGTACTCAAAATGAGCAAAAATTATCTATTAGGTTTTTCAATTTTATTCTTAGCAGCGTGTGGTGGAAGCGGCGCTGGACCAACAGGTTCGTCTGGTCCAGGTGCAACTAATTCTGCTCCTGTTATATCTTCAGGTAACACATATAGTGTTGCTGAAAATACTACTGCAATCGGTTCAGTTTCTGCTACAGATGCTGATGGCGATTCGTTAACATACATACTTCAGGGTGACGATAGTTCGCTTGTAAGCTTAACTGGAAATACTTTAGCTTTTAAAGCAGCTCCAGATTTTGAAGCTCCAGGTGATGCAAACTCTGATAACGTATATGAAGTGACTATTGTTGTAAGTGATGGCTCTGCTAAAGACGCTAAAGACTTATCCATTACTGTTACAAACGTAAATGAGGGTCCTCAACTATTGGCACAAAGCGCATATACAGTTGAAGAAAACAATGCAACTGTCACAACTATTACAGTTTCTGATGCATCAGGTGATGTTACTTTTTCATTAAGTGGTACTGATAGTGCTGCAATGACAATTGGGGCATCAACAGGTGTTCTAGCTTTTGCAGCTAATCCTGACTTCGAAGCACCAGCTGACGCAGACGCTGATAACGTATATAACGTAACCGTTACTGCTGCTGATTCAGCAGGTTCAAACTCAGCAGATGTTGCTGTTACTGTGACTGATGTTGTTGAGTGTACAGGTGCTTGTGATCTATTTATCTCAGAGTATGCTGAAGGTTCATCAAATAATAAATATTTAGAGATTGCTAACTTCACAGGTGCTGAAGTTGATTTAGCAGGTTATGCACTTCCAAGTGTAAGTAATGCTCCAACAACTGACGGAGAGTACGAATATTGGAACCCTGATATCTTTGGTGCTAATGCAACTATTGCTGATGGAGATGTATGGGTTGTATGTCATCCTGATTCAGATGAATCAATTATTGCAAGATGTGATTCTGAACACACATACATGTCAAATGGTGATGATGGTTATAAATTAGTTAAAGGTACTGAAGACAGCTACACAGTAGTAGATACTTTAGGTGACTTTATGGGTGATCCTGGTTCAGGTTGGGATATTTGTGGAGTTGAAGCTGGAACTAAAGATCACACACTAGTTAAGAAAGAAGGTAAAGAAGGTAATGCTGATTGGAATGCTTCAAGAGGTACTTCTGCCGATGACTGTGATTGGATTGTTGCTGAAAAAGACGCATTCATGTTAACTGCTTGGGATGGTTTAGGATCACATTGTTATGATTCTTCAAATGATTCTGTAACCTTTACTTCAGATGCTACATTCAGCGTTGCTGAAAACTCAACTGCTGTTGGTACAGTAGCTGCTGGTGTTGCTGGTTGTAATTCAGGTGACACTGTAACAATGACCCTTTCTGGTGCCGATGCTGCATTATTTACAATTGATGCTGCAGGTGCTTTAGCTTTTGCTGCTGCTCCTGATTTTGAAACTCCAGGAAGTGCTTCAGGTACTAATGACTATACTGTTGTAGTAACTGCTACAGCTGGTTCAGTTAGTGCAGATCAAACAATCACTGTGACTGTTACTGATGTTGAAGAAGCTGATCCTACAATGGCAGATTTCTCTGGCGTATTTGCTGGAAGCATTAAAGATGGAGATACGTATACATTCCCAACTGGTGCAGAAGGTTATGCCGGATTTGCTAACAATAATGAGGACTTGTATCCATTCTCATTTCCAAATGGTGGTTCAGTAACTTTCACAGCTTCGGCTGCAACTCCTACAAATGTAAACTTTAGGTTTGAAAGATTACCTTATCCAGATACTGATCCGGCTTTTAGCACTGATAACGTAACTGTTTCAGGAGAGGAAAAGTCTTATACAGTTGAATTTGGATCACAGGGTGAAAATACATTCTCATCTTTAATAATGTACATCGTTGAAAGAGATCAAGCTGTAACAATTAAGAATGTACTCATTACTGCTAAACCAGCTGAGACTGCAGGCTCATCTGTGCTTTTCTCAGGAGTTTTTGATGGAACTACTTATGATGCTGATACAAATACATTCCAGTATCCTACTGGTGCTGCTGATTGGGCAGGTTTTTCAAACGACACTTCTAGTGTTTATCCATTAACCTTCTCTGAAGCAGGTAAAGTTACATTTAATGCATCTGTACCATCTGGTGGAGATGTTGTAGTTAGGTTCAGAATAGAAGCTAATCCTTATCCTAATACTGAACCTTCATACAATACAGAAACTGTTACTGTATCAGGTTCTGAAGTGAAAGCTTATGAAATTGCTATTCCTGCTCAAGGCACTCAAACTTTCAATTCATTTTTGATGTATTTGAATACTCGAGATGTTGATGTTGTTATTACAGATACTAAAGTAGTTGCTGATGCTGTTGATGAAACTGATCTTGGGGGCGGCGAGCTTGATATCAATGAGCCTTTTGGTGGAGCTCAAGTCGGAGCTGCAACAACAGCCGGCAGTGTTACGGGAAGAACATATGTTGTACCTACGGGTTCTGAGACATGGGCTGGTTTTGCACATGATCCAACTAAGACAGATGTCTATCCAATGAAGTTCCCTAATGGTGGAAAAATAACAGCTGTCATGGCAGGGTTATCAGGTGATGTGACTATGTACTTCAAAGCTGAAGCTTCTCAAAATAGTCCGACTAATCATCAAACTGCTAATACTGTAGTTTCAGCAGCTGGAGGAACATATGAATTTGATGTCCCTGCAACCTCTGATGCCTACAATAACTTTTTGATGTATATTGTTGGCAACGACACAACTTTAGTTGTAGACACTGTAACTGTTACTCAAACAGAATAGTTAGTTATATTACTAATTTTAAAAAACCCGCATTTATGCGGGTTTTTTTATGTTTTTTTATAACTTATAACAAAATTATACATGAGGCTAATTCTAGACTAGAATAAGTGTTAATTACTTTTATTAATTCAACCGGTTTTTTACATGCAAAATAAGTTAACTTCAATTCTATTCACAACAGTTTTTATTGTTTCATGCGGAGGCGGCGGAGGCGGCGGAGGCGGTGATAGTTATACACCTCCAACACCACCAGCAAATAATCCACCATCATTTACAGCTGTTGGAACAATTGCAGTTGCTGAGAATACAACAGCTATTGGAGCAATTACTGCTAATGATGCTGATAATGACACATTGACTTACTCAGTAACAGGAACAGACGCTTCATTTATTTCTGTTGTTCCATCATCAGGCTTCCTATCTTTTAACAATGCACCTGATTATGAAAACCCAATGGATGCAGGGATGGATAATGATTATGAAATTACTCTAGTTGCAAGTGATGGAAGTGCCACCGGTTCAGTTGGTATTGTGGTATCAGTTACTGATGTAAGTGAAATTCCCCAGCTTGTAATTGAGAGTTCATACACAGTTGAAGAAAATACCACAACTGTTGCTACAGCTTCATATACAGGCTATGACGGAACAGTAATGTATCAGTTAAGCGGAACTGACGCATCAGCATTTACATTTGGTGGAACCTCGGGAGTTATAGCTTTTCAAAACAGCCCTGATTATGAAAATCCTACTGATGCTGATAGTAATAATATTTACAACATTACTGTAACAGTAAGTAGCTCATCTGGATCAGATTCAGCTGACGTTGCTGTTACGGTTACCGATGTTGATGAGGGCTCTAACTCTTCTGATGCCTCTGACTTATTTATTTCTGAATATGCTGAAGGTTCCTCTAATAATAAATATTTAGAAATATTTAATGGAACAGGTCAAGAAGTATCCCTTAATGGTTATGCATTACCAAGTGTTGGAAATGCTCCAACAACTAATGGCACATATGAATATTGGAATGATGAAATTTTTCCAGCAAATACAACAATAGCTGATGGCGAAGTTTATGTAGTTTGTCATCCACAGTCTGAACAAACAATCTTAGATGCTTGTGATTCCACTCATCAATACTTATCAAACGGTAATGATGGGTATGCTTTGGTAAAAGGCACAGAGTCAAGTTACGAAGTTGTGGATTGGATAGGTGATTTCGAGGGAGATCCTGGTGATGGCTGGGATGTTTGTGGAATAGCTGAGGCTACAAAAGATCACACCTTAGTTAAAAAAGACGGCAAAGAAGGTAATACTGATTGGACTGCTTCAAGAGGCACCAATGCAGATGATTGTGACTGGATTGTAAAAGATAATGAGGATTGGACAGACCTAGGAGTTCACACTTGGAATGGTTCAAGCACCGGCGGCGGTTCTGGTGGAGGCGGCTCTGGTGGCGGAGGTGGCTCCGGCGGCGGAGGCTCCGGTGGCGGTTCTGGAGGCGGCGGTACTACTACGCCTTCTACTGAATTGTATCTATCTGAATATGCAGATGTAGAGGCTTCTAATGAAACTACAACACCATATGGAAACACTAAGTATATAGAAATATACAATCCTAATTCTGAGGCAGTTGATTTATCTGCATATACTCTGAAGGGTATTGCAAACTCATCTCCTGACACATGGGGTTCGGGTCAAACAGCTGAGGGAAGAGTGCTTGAGCTTTCAGGTACGCTTGCTGGTAAGGATGTTTACCTAATTACTGGAGTTGATAGTAGTTACGGTGATATTGACGATTATGTTGTTTCTCAAGCTGACTTAAGACTTGATTATGAAAGCCCTGTTCACTTTAACGGTGATGATGCGGTGGGGCTTTTTAAAGATGATGTGTTGCTTGATTCTGTTGGCACAGATGGGCCTTCAGATATCGGTATTGGTTGGGAAGTATGTGGTGTTGAAAATGCTACGAGGAGACATACTTTAATTAAAAAAGCTGATAAATCTGGTGAATCAGACTGGTCAGTTTCTGCTGGTACTAATGCAGATAACTGTCATTGGATAGTTAGAGATGAAGGTGACTTTACAAATGCTGGTTTCCATAACCAAGAAGTAAAAAATGTTTCTGTTCCAAATGGAATTTCAGGCGGCTTTACAATTGATGGGCAAAGCAAGCCAACACTTACTCTTGAAAGAGGTAAGATTTATAGATTTGATACTTCAAGTTCAACTATGTCATCACATCCAATACACTTCGGTAATACCACTGAAGAGAGTTCATCAACAACAGTTTATGGAACCCAGGTTGGAGCTTCAGGAACAACAGGATCTCATTATTTAATAGAAGTCACTGATGAAATTAATGATATTTACTATTTCTGTGGAAATCATACAGGAATGGGCGGTTCAGTTAATATCACCAATGACTCAAATACAGCACCTGAGTTAGTTGTACCAACTGAAGTTTATACATTGCCATCAAACTATGTATATGTAGATGAAGGTACCAAACCAGTAGCAAATTTTTCTGCAAATGATGCTGAGGGAGATTCTTTAAGTTATTTTTTAACTGGAGAAGATGAATCTTCTTTTGAAATCTCAACAAGTGGAGCATTGGCATTTGTTAATACTCCTAGTTATAACTCAAAGAAAGAGTATTCACTGACAGTAAACGTCTCAGATGGACTATCTTCAGACTCGTTAATACTCACAGTTTATGTTGATAGATTATGTACAGATAGCTTGATTGGTTTCAATGTATGTCTTGAAGGCGAGTCGGATGGAGGTGTTGCGTATGATCGTAACAATGACTATGACACTTGGAAAGATTGGGATAATGATTGTCAGAGCAATAGACATGAAGTTCTAATTGACGAGCATGATTCATCAACTGGAGTTGGCTTAACTTATACTTCAAATACTAATTGCAGCGTTGCGACTGGAAGATGGTACGATCCATATGATAATCAGTATTTCTCTAGTGCTTCTGAGGTTCAAATAGACCACGTAGTTGCATTATCTGAAGCTCACAGAAGTGGAGCATGGGCATGGTCAAGAGAAAGAAAGACTATTTTTGCAAATACTTTGAATGTGCCTGAGCAATTAATAGCTGTTGGAGGCGCATCAAACTCTGCGAAAGGAGCTTTCGATCCCGGAACTGGTTCAGATAACTGGATGCCTAATAATACTTCTTATCACTGCACATATTTAAAAGAGTGGGTTAAAGTTAAATCTATATATAAACTAGGAATTAATTCTTCTGAAGAAGATTATATAAGAAGCGCTTACTCAAATTGCGGATCTCAAAATACAACTGAAACAATTGAGGTTAGCATAGCTGCCAATTCAAATGGATCTGGTAATGTGTATGTTATTAACGGAGTGCAAAAGAAATCATTAACTCTTAATGTAGGAACTACCTATACTTTTAATCATTCAAGTGCTCATCCATTAATGTTTTCTACAACCTCAAATGGAACTCACAATGGTGGGAGTGAATATACGTCTGGAGTTACAAAATCTAGTGGAGTAACCACAATTGAAGTAACTTCAAGTACACCTTCAACACTACATTATTATTGTGATCTACATTCTGGAATGGGTTCAAATATCAGCGTAACTAATAGTTAATATAAGTTAGTAGTTGTATTATAATCCTCCTTCATCCGGAGAGTTGGCTGAGTGGTCGAAAGCGCCTCCCTGCTAAGGAGGTATATGGGTAACTGTATCGAGGGTTCGAATCCCTCACTCTCCGCCATTTTTTTTGATTTCAGACAGTTATATAATTAGATATGCTTAATAGTATTTCCAAAGATTTTTTAAGTGACTTTTCTGTTGAAGTTACACCTAATGTTTACATTAAAAATAAAGAATTACTTAATTCAATGTCCAAACAGAAAAGAATTTTTATTGCCTATATTGAGGGCTCTGACAATGAAGACATCATCAATACTGCAAAGCTCATAACACAAGATGGAAATATCCCAGTTCCTCACATCCCAGCTAGACAAATAAAAGATAAAAACGAACTTAAGAATTTTTTAGATGCATTAAAATCTGAAGCTAATGTTTGTGAGGTCTTGTTGATCGCTGGGAGCAATAAAAAACCATATGGAGAGTTTGAATCATCTATTCAGTTAATCGAAACAGGGTATTTTAATGAGGGCTTAAAAACGATTTACTTTGCCGGGCACCCTGAGGGCAATGTGGATATTGAAGAATCTAACATTAGCTTGGATGTTTCTCTTAAATTAAAACAAGATTTTGCTAATACCATTGAAACTAATGTAGTTCTGCTTACCCAATTCTGTTTTGATAGCAATCAAATTATCTTGTGGGCTAACAAACTCAGAGAAGATGGAATTCATTTACCAATAGAAATTGGCGTTGCGGGCCCTGCTAAACTTACAAGCTTAATCAAGTACTCCATTGATTGTGGGGTAGGGCCATCACTTAAAATTTTAGAAAATAATTTCTCAAATTTTACAGAATTAGCAACAACATATTCTCCTGTAGATTTTTTAAATGACTTAATCCAAAAGATTAATGCTAATAAAAATGTAAATATTCAAAATATTCATTTTTATCCCTTTGGCGGTCTTAAAGAGTTAATCAAATACATAAATTAATCTAAAAATTATATATTTTAAATTTTATTTTCTTTCTATCTAAGAGTAGTATTAAAAGAATACTTATTTTGGGAGAGATAATGAAAAATAACACAATAAAATTTTTAACTTTTGGCTTAGCTTTGTTCTTAGTAAGTTGTTCTAACAGCACTGAGCCAGTTGTTGAGGAATCACAAGGACCAATATATAGAGGTCCATATCATATTGAATTTTTAGCATGTAATGCAGGGCCAGATTATTCATCTGAAAATGCTCAGCAAATGTTAGCAGAGTGGAAAGAGTTAGATCATTCTGAGGATTTAAGATGGGCTGGAGTGCATGCTCCTGAGGGTGACAATAATAGATTTGATAACGGCTGGTGGGAGCTTGAATGGACTTCAAAAGAAGCTGCTGACCAAGCTTGGTCGAGTGAGAATCCAGAGTTTATTGCATGGGCGCAAAAATATGAGTCAGTAATCTCATGCGATGGAGAGGGAAGATACCCTTGGACTTTCTATTTACCAAGACCATCAGACTCTTTTGGACCAGTTGAGGCTGAGGATGGCTACTATGCTTCAGCATACCTAGCCTGTAGTTTTAATGAAGGTTATGGAAGACAAGATTTAAGAGCAACAGTTGTTGAATACAATACCTACCTTGATAGCACCAATGATGTTGGTGGTTATTACTTTGGTGTTTATTTTCCTGAATTTGATACTGATGATGACTTCCTTTGGTTAAATGCGCATTCAAACTTTGATGGAATGGCTGCAGGAAATGCAGATTGGGAAATGAATGGCAAAGAGATGCAAGCAAAATTTGATGAAATTTCAACTTGCAGAACTCCTGATCTATACAATAGCTGGATGTTAAGAGCTGTTAATGAAGAAGAAGGAGAAAGTTAATTTTTAATTGATTAATACTCAAAAGGGGCCTTGAGCCCCTTTTTTTAAAAGAGTTCGTTTAACATGCAGCGAGCAGAACCACCACCATATTTTTCGATAGTCTTAAGATCAGTATGAATAATTTCCTTATAGTATGTTGCAAGGACTGCCTTTTGCTTTTCGGTATAGGCTTTAAATGCTCTTGATGACATAATTAAGAAATACTCTTCATTCACATTTTTTGCTTCCAAAGCATTTCCACAGAAATCTTGAATTTGATCTTCATAAATTTCAAATACATCATGGTATCTAGCTACTTTTGACTTAACTATTTCTCTGTATTCTGGAAGGATGACATCAAAACAAATACCAATAACTTTTTGGCCTGCATACATAAAAACATCAGTATGATATATTTCAGATCCTTTGTGGCTAAGCGTCTCAAAAAAGACAAGTTCGTACCCATGATCGGAACACCATTTCTGTAAAAGATCTTTATTAGTTCTTGGAGAAAGTCCAGCATAGACAACCTTGTTAACCCTATCAAAAACCATGCTGCTAGTAGCTTCTAAAAACATTCCTTTATCTTCATAATCTGATAGATCATCTACTAGCTCATATTCACTTTTTAGAAAATTAATCATTTTTGATGTTTTCTCTAATCTTCTATTTTTTGCTTTCATGCTAAAGAGTTGAAAGGTCTTATCTTCAAATGTAATGAACCAATTTGGAAATATATGATCAGGGCATTCTTTAATGCCTTTCATTGATGTAACTTGGATATTTCTTTTTTCTATTTCTGATTTTAAATTATTAAACTCAATAAGCGCTTTATCTTTTATTTCTTCAAGAGAGGCATTTTCTTCATTTACGCTTTGATAGGCATTGGAAGCTAAAGTTTCATCATTGCTGTGAAATACTTCTGGCTCAATCATAAATAGATAATTTGTAGATTGATTTTTCACTTTATTCTACCTGTGAAGTTATATAAGCGGTTAGAATACTACCATGAAAAATGATTTGCATAACAAATATATTGAAAAAGAAGCCCTTCATGGTGCAAAAAACTATTCTCCATTGCCTGTGGTTCTTAAAAAGGGCGAAGGTGTCTATCTTTGGGATGTAAATGACAACAAATATCTAGATATGATGTCAGCCTACTCTGCTGTAAGTCATGGCCACTCTCATCCTAAAATTGTTAACTCTCTTATTGAACAATCATCTAAATTAGCTATTGCCTCTAGGGCTTTTTACACAGAACCTTTAGCAGATTATATTGAAAAACTTTCAAACTTAACTGGGTTTTCATCCATACTTCCTATGAATACTGGAGCAGAGGCTGTAGAGACAGCTATAAAAGCTGCCAGAAGATGGGGGTATTTCACTAAAGGTATACCAGAAAATGAAGCAGAAATAATAGTAGCTGATGGTAACTTTCATGGAAGAACTACTACCATAGTAGGTTTTTCATCTGCACCAGATTATAAAAAAGGATTTGGACCATTTTCTGATGGCTTTAAAACAGCGAGCTATTGCTCTACAGATTGTGAATGCTCAAAGGTTTGCGAAAAATCAATAAATTCCTTTGAGTCTCTTATTACAGATAATACATGCGCTATATTAGTTGAACCTATTCAAGGAGAGGGTGGAATTATTACTCCTAAAGTAGGCTGGCTCAAACAGCTTAGAGAAGTTTGTACACAAAACAATATTTTATTAATTCTAGATGAGATTCAATCTGGTTTAGGGAGAACTGGAAAGTTATTTGCTTATGAGCATGAAAACATTCAACCTGATGGCCTTATCTTAGGAAAAGCTCTTGGCGGGGGTTTATTGCCTGTATCAGCTTTTTTAAGCTCGCGTGAAGTCATGGATCACTTTAATCCTGGCTCTCATGGGTCAACCTTTGGAGGCAACCCTTTAGCAGCAGTTGTGGCTTCTAAGGCATTAGATGTTCTTTTTGAAGAAGATTTAATTGAGAACAGTAGAGTCATGGGAGAGTATCTATCTAACGCTCTCAAAAACATTGATACTAATTCAATAAAAGAAGTCAGAGGAAAGGGTCTTTGGATTGGTGTTGAGTTGTATAAAGACTCAGTAAAAGCAAAAAACATCTGTCTTGATCTACTTGATCTTGGCATTCTTGCCAAAGAAACGCACGAAACTGTAATTAGATTCGCACCTCCACTAATTATTAATAAAGAGCAAATTGATTGGGCGATGGAAAGAATTACCCAAGTATTCAAAAGTTACTAAGGAAAGTTAAATGAAATATGCATTCAAAAAACAAGACGAAGATTTAAAAAAATATTTATTTAACTTAAAAGAGTCATGCATTATCGAGCATGAAGACAATTGGTTTAAAGAAAAATCACATACAAAGCTTTATCCAAATATCGAAGATGCAAAAGCAAAAATAGCTAAACCTCATTACTGGATATTAAATGCAATAGATGAATATGAAAGTGCAGATGAAAAGAATGAGTCTCTAATAGCGCTTGCTATTTTAGTATTTAAATCCAACTATTATTCGCAAAAACTTGTTGCTGCTGATGAAAATTTAGAGGCAAAAAAAGATTTAATAAATTTCATGAGTAATCTTGGTATAGGTGTTGATGAGATATGTAAAATACTACCCTCTATGGATACTCCTGCATATGCAAGAGTTGATTTAGAAGATGGTGAATTACTTTCTTATGTAAATAAAATTTTAAAAAACCAATAGTGCCGACTGAATTTCAGAAATTAGTATGGGCTGAAATTGACAAAATACCATTTGGAAAAACCAAATCATATAAAGAGATAGCAAAAGCTATTGGTAAACCAAAAGCCTCAAGAGCAGTTGCTAATGCTTGTGGAAAAAATCCAACTCCAATCAAAAGGCCATGTCATAGGGTAATATGTGCTGATGGCAGTATTGGAGGTTATAGCGCCCCTGGAGGCGCTAAAGAAAAAAAACGTCTATTAGATTTAGAAAAAAATCAGTCTTCTAGATAATTTTCAATTTTCCAGTTTAAATATTTGAAATGATTTTTCACAGCTTGATCGCCATATGAGCTTTTAGTAAATACTCTTATTTTATTTATGGCATTAAAAATTGCAGCTTTAGATACTTCATCATATTTATTGCTCTCAAGTGCTTCAAGCAATTCATCAACATAACTAGATTGAAGATTCATCTTAAAAGTAGTTGGAACTTCTCTTTGTACAAAGATTCCATCATGAAGATCAGATAATACTTCATCAGGTAGATATGAATTTCCATATTGAGAACTATCAACAAGCCTTGTCATTACTGTCGGATGCAGCACATGTCGTAAAACCGTGCCTTGCATTCTTAGTACCATTTCATGAACTTGCGGGTCACCATTACCTCTACTTTGTGGACTATATGCGGCTCTTTTCTCTCTTTGTAATAACTTGAGTATCTCTTCATTAAAAACAAATGCATCATTAGCTAGAAGCTTATCAATAATTAAGTTCATTGCTCTTTTTTGATCAGCATATTCAACAGCAATAAATGGTGTTACTTCATTAAGTTGATTATTAGCAACTCTATTTGAATATACTCCACCAATAATTCTAGAAGCACCTTCTATAAATCTTCCTTTTTCTCTATTTAATGAGTAAAAAGCAGCTGTCATTTCAGTAGTAGTTCCGTCATCATTTAAAAAGATAGATGGTAGTTCTTCTATTTTTGCATTTAGAGTATCTACTCTTTGAGATGCATAAGTTACAGGGTCGCTGGACAAATCATATCTTTTTACTCTTGGGTCAATATTTCTACCTGGAGAGCTCATTGCCTGACCATCTGTTCCAAACTTATTTCCATCGACAATAGATTGAGCTAAAAGATTTGCTCTTTCCTCGTCACTTAAATCTGGAGTGTAACCAAATTGTATTGCCCATTTATCGTATATACCTGCTCCATATGGAAAAAAGTTACCCTGATCAACACCACTAGGTGCAATGTTAATTGGATCGTAATCCATGACTGAACCAATATGGTTTTTACCAGTTACAGATGTGTCATGGATCTCCTCAGCATCATAAAGCCAGCTTGATTTAAAGTTATGTCTTAAGCCAAGTGTGTGACCAACTTCATGCATAGTTAAAGAAACTATCCACTGCTCAAGAGGATCATTGTCTTCTTCATAACCCCAAATCTTTCTTAGTCTATACCCGCTTTTGATAGCACCAAACTCTTGGACAATATCTGCTGCAATCATTTCACCGGTTCTGGGGTTTGCAATACTAGGGCCATAGCCTGAATATTGTGCCTCAGGTGTTGATGCCCATCGAACAACATTATATTCAACGTCACCAGCATCCCATTCAGCATCATCAGGTTGTATTTTTGCCACAACAGCATTTTTGAA
>CBFHRY010000013.1:0-1557 GCA_965658385.1 Gammaproteobacteria bacterium | reverse complement strand
AACAACATTATATTCAACGTCACCAGCATCCCATTCAGCATCATCAGGTTGTATTTTTGCCACAACAGCATTTTTGAATCCTGCTTTTTCAAAAGCTTCATTCCATGCTTCGATTCCTTTCACAACAAAGGGCACTATTTCGGTAGGCGTAGAATTTTCAACCCAATATACTATCGGTTTTACAGGCTCAGACAACTCCGCAGAGGGATCTTTCTTTTCTAATCTCCATCGATTGATCACATCTACCGCAGTCACATATTCATAACTTGATAAATCAGTAATTTTTGATGAAAAGTAGCCAACACGTTGATCGGCTACTCTTGGTTCAAAGTTATCATCTGGCATTTCAACAAATAGATGTCTAACAGAGATATAGGTATATCTTGGATCAGTCACTGCATCTATTGATGCAGGCTTTGGACGCGGATTAAAAAAACTATACTTAGTATCTACAGTAGTATTTTTATTATAATTTTTAACCTTTTCAACATAGGTCTTGCCTTTATCTAACTTGCCTACAATCAAATCAATATATTCAGCATATTCCTTAGGAATGTTTGGAGTTATCCCAGTTAACATCTCTGATAAGAAAATACTGTCAGCACTTATTAAGTACTTATCTTCTTCCTTTATTACAACTTCAAATTTGCCAATAAATGCATCTATTATGTTTTTAATTTTAGATTGAGATATTTTATTAGTTTCGTCAAACTTAAATTTAGTATTCTTTTTGTACAATCCAAGACCATCTTTAAATGTTCTGAATTCAAGAATAGCCGCATCACCAATTGCTCCACCGCCAGCACCAGCAGCTTGAGGGCCATTTAATAGATAGGGAAAATAAATAAATTCTTTATTTAGCTCAGATGATTCTAATACTAAATAGTATTTATCTTTCTCCTCATTATGAAGAAGAGTTAGGAAGCCATCGATTTGTTTTAATTCTTCCTCCTCAATAAATTCAGCTACAGTTTCTGGTTTCTTCTTTTTATCTTTGCCTTTATTTTCTTCTTTATCAGCTGATTCCTCTTTAACTTCAGCGGCTTTACTATCGGCCTCAACCTTTACTGGAGCTGCATCATCTTCTGCAATTATAAAATTTGTACTAAAAGCTAATACAAATGCTAAATATATATAATTTACTTTCATAATTTTCCTATTTTTTTTTCGGGGAATAATTTTATATTAATTTTCATGCTGTTAGAATTAATATTCAAAAAATAAATATAAATTTAATATGGATAATCAATACGCATTAATTACTGGAGCATCCTCTGGGATTGGACTTCAAATAGCCCATCAACTAGCTCAAAAGGGTTTTGGGATAATTTTAACTGCAAGAAGAGAGGACAGGTTAAGGGATTTATCTCTTGAAATTGCTGAAAAATATAATGTTAAAACTGACTTTATACCAAGTGATCTTGCTGAACCAAATGCGCCTCATGAAATCTATAGCTTTTGTAAAGAAAAGAACTATGATGTAGAGGTTCTTGTAAATAATGCTGGTTACGGTATTGAGTCTCAGTTTCATAAAACATCTATGGAAGTTGAAGAAAA
>CBFHRY010000012.1:0-30484 GCA_965658385.1 Gammaproteobacteria bacterium | reverse complement strand
AAAGGATCCAGACATTGCTTGATCCTGGGGCTGATCCTTATGGCAGCGGTTGGAATATAACGCAATCCAAAATAGCAATAGGGTCTGGAGGCATCTCAGGAAAAGGCTACAATGATGGATCTCAATCCCATTTAGATTTCCTTCCTGAAACAGAAACAGATTTCATATTTGCTGTAATCGCTGAAGAGTTTGGGTTTATAGGTATATGTGTTTTACTCTCAATCTATTTTTTTATTTTATTAAGGTGCCTCTACTTGGCTTTTAATGCTAGAGATAGATTTTGTAGATTAACCATTGGAGGCCTAAGTTTAATATTTGCCTCAACTCTTTTTATTAATCTTGCAATGGTAACTGGGCTAATTCCAGTTGTGGGCATGCCACTTCCATTAATCAGTAAAGGTGGGTCATCACTATTATCATTCTATATTGCTTTTGGCATTATAATATCTATGGCATCACATAAAAAATTAATGCAAAGATGAACAGACTATACTTATTAATTACTATTCTTTTTTCAGCTGGCAGCTTTGCAGATTATTTAAATCATCCTGATATAGAAGATCTTATTGAAGAGCTTGTTAACATTCATAATTTTGATGAAAGTTATGTTTTGGAAGTAATTTCGGATGCTAAAAAGAAACAAAAAATACTCGATGATATCTCAAGTCCCGCTGAATTTACCCTTACATGGGATAGGTATAAAACAATATTCATTGAAGATAAAAGAATAACTAATGGCAAAAGTTTTATTAAAGATAACCTTCAAACGCTTCAAAGGGCCGAGGATGAATTTGGAGTTCCAAAAGAGATAATCACTGCAATTATTGGAGTAGAAACTAGATATGGAAAAATCCAAGGATCTCATAGAGTTATTGATAGTCTTTTTACTTTAGGCCTCGACTACCCTAGGCGCTCAAAATTTTTTAGGAGTGAGTTAATCAATTTTTTCCTCTTATCTAGAGAAAATAATCTTGATATTCTGCAAATTAAAGGATCATATGCTGGGGCTATGGGTTATGGTCAGTTCATTTCGTCAAGCTACAGATCATATGCTATTGATTATGATAATGACGGGATTGCTGATTTATTCAACTCAGTTGATGATGCTATCGGAAGCGTTGCAAACTATCTTGTAAAAAGAGGAGGCTGGAAAAGAGATGGTAAGATAATCCAAGAGGTTAAATTAAATAATCCTAGGCTTACTTATTCTCCTAACTCCGCTTCTAATAAATTCATTCCTCTTATGTTCTCTGAGGGCTTGGACGAATATTATATTATAAAGAAAGGGGATACCTTATCTGATATAGCTTTTAAAAATAATATATCTATCAAAGAATTAGTAAAGTTGAACAATTTAAAAAATCAAAATAATATTTATTCTGGTCAAAAAATTCTAGTTAGAAATAAAAAAGATTCATATTTTATTGGAGATGACAACTTTATCGCAATAACCAAATATAATATAAGTCACTTTTATGCTATGGCAGTGTATTATCTATCTGAAGAGTTAAAAATATGAAAAATTTCTTAATAACAGTTCTACTTTCTTTTTCTATTGTTGCTGAATCTCAAAGCTTCGTCCCAAATTCTCCTCCATTAAATGTGAAGAGCTATATTTTGCTTGAGCCTAATACAGGAACTGTAATTGCTGAATTCAATTCCAATGATGCTATAGAACCAGCAAGCATGACAAAAATAATGACCAGTTACGTGGTTGCTGATCAAATTGATAATGGCCTTATTTCGCTTGATGATGAGGTTTTAATTAGCGAAAAAGCATGGAGAATGCAAGGTTCAAAAACCTTTATAGAAGCTGGTAAAAGAGTAAAGGTTTCTGATCTGCTAAAAGGAATTATGATTCAGTCGGGTAATGATGCCTCTGTTGCAATTGCCGAATATGCCGGAGGAACTGAAGATGGTTTCGTGGATTTGATGAATGCTTATGCAGAGTCTCTAGGTATGAAAAATACATCATTTAGAAACTCAACAGGACTTCCAGACCCTGATCACTACTCTTCAGCCAAAGATTTGGCAAACTTAACATCAAACTATATTAATAAATTTCCAGATGAGTATGCTCTATACAAAGAAAAACAATTTACATTTAATAATATAAAGCAGCTTAATAGAAATAAATTGCTATGGAGAGATGAATCTGCTGATGGCGTAAAAACTGGCCATACCAGCTCAGCTGGATATTGTTTAGTTGGCTCAGCTCAAAGAGGTGGAATGCGTCTAATTACGGTCGTAGCAGGAAGTAAATCAGATAAGGATAGATTTTCTGATACTCAAAGGTTGCTTGAATATGGGTTTAGATTTTTTGCAACTCAAAAGGTCTTATCTGCTGATCAAGAGCTAAAAGAAATATCAATCTGGGGAGGTTTGGCAGATACTTTAAAGATCGGAGTTAGGAAAGATATTTCTTTAACTTTACCTAGGACTAACTTCAAAGATTTAAAAATAAATTATAAACATAAGAACAACTTACAAGCACCAATAGAAATGGGCGATGAGGTTGGAGTAATAGAAATAGTTAGCAATGGAGAGATTGTTTATACTGAAAAACTTGAAGCACTTGAAAGTATTGAGTCAAAAGGTTTTTTTGGAAGAATTTTGTCTAAATTTGTTTTATGGATAATGAGCCTCTTTGGATTTGGAGATAATGAATCAAGTTAAAGCAGTCTTTCAGGGTGACTTTGATCTACTAGAAAACATAAAAATCTCACCTCTTAGCAGGGGTTATACATTCTCAGATGGCATATACGAGGTAGTGCCATTTCATAACAAAGCTCCAATTGCATTTGATGAGCACATCATAAGATTTAAGAAAAGTGCGGATGCTATGAATATTGTATTAGATGAGACAAAAGTTATTGATGAAATGTCTCAATTGATAGATATGTGTGATGGAGACAATGGATATGTTTACTATCAAATCTCAAGAGGAATAGATGAAATAAGGAGCCATATTCATAAAACAAATTTAGAGCCTGAGTATTTTGGATACTCTTTAAATTATGATTTTGAAGACAAGAAATTTAAAGTTCTGCTCTGTGAAGATATTAGGTGGGGGAGATGCGACATTAAATCAACTTCTTTATTAGCAAATACCCTCATGATGAATAACGCCGCATCAAAAGGCTGTAATGAAATTATTATGCACAAAGATGGCATTATCACTGAAGCAGGCGCATCAAATGTTTTTTTTATAATAGATGATGCTATTTGCACACCGAGTCTAAATAATAATATTTTGCCTGGCATAACAAGAGACATGTCTATAAAGATTTATAGAAAAAATAATATTAACGTCTTTGAAGACAATTTTTCTATTGAACAACTGCTGTCCGCATCAAAAGTTTGGTTAACAAGTTCTACAAAGGGAATGGCAGAGGTTACCGATGTTTATTCAGAAAATCATAGTATTAAAAGTGAAAATCCTTTGTTCAATAAATGTGAGGATATTTTTAGAAATGCTTTCTTTAACGATTAGAAAGCTCAAGAACAAGATCACTTAGTCCTTCCCAAAAATTTGTTTTGTTAATTCCTTTATTTGATAAATCCAACTCAAATATTTTTTTCTGGAATCCAATTAATCTTTTTAATCTAAATGATTGCATCAGTTTTTTATAATCTGTGACTTTATTATTCCAAACTCCAAGTTTCAAGAGAGCTGCATCTGGTCTCGGAGATTGCATAGCAGCAACTGAGTTGTTAATAACTTTTCCTATTACCCAGACAAGCAGAGCAGCATAATGATCATCATGCTCTTTTATAGAATGAATAATTCTTAAAGCTTCACTTGGATTTCTTTTTAAGATCATATCCTCCAGCTCAAACGGAACAAATTCAGCATTATCGTCAATAAAATCAATCTGCATATCATGATTATTAGCATTAATCAGCTTTAAAAGATTTACTTCATTTTGTTGAGCCACAAGATTGCCCGAATTTAGAGCAGATATTCTCTCAACAGCTTCTGATTTCTTTTGACCGTCTAAAAAATTTAGTTGTTTCTTTAACCAAATCTTCTCTTCAAAAGATTTAAGCTTTTGGCAGTCAATAATTAAGCCTATTTCGTCAATAGTTTTGAACCACTTTAATCTTTTATTAATCTTATCCAAACGAGATTCAATAATTATTGCAACGCTTTCCATTGAGTTTATATTAGGAATCTCAATCAGTGATTGAATATAGTTATCAATTTTTCCCTTAGTGTGAGAAATCTCTATGAGGGTCTTTGAGCCAAACAAAGATCCTCCAGCATTTTCTAGGATTATTTGATGGATTTTATCTATTTCACTCTCTTGAATAATCCTTTTTTCTTCAAAGCCCTGATGTTGTTTTAAATAACTTTTGATCTCATCTCTTGCATTATTTTTAAGAGCAATTTCTTGTCCAAATATAAAAAAAATATTTATACCCTTATCAATATATTTCGAATATGAGTTCCCGTCACAAATCAATTAGATTTACCTCAAGAATTATTTGTTGAATGAGCTCATCTTCCATTTCATTTCTGAGCATTGAAAGCATTTCATTTTGCGCCAAAGGATTTAATTCATTTGATTTATATCTTTTTAAAATCATGAATTGTTTTGTTTTCTTTTCATTGTCTCTTTCAATATCTATTATTAAAACTAACTTAAGCTCTGTTTCAAGAGATCGCAGAGCATTCCCTCCATAAACATTATATTTTTCAAATTTATATTTTCTAATATGAACTTTACTAGTTGTCATATTATCGAATTGACTTATGTTGAAGATTTTATCTTTAAAGTCATTTGGGATGTTGTTATCAGCAGAGAACTCTATAGCTGAAGAGAAGTTTAATGGAGTAAAACCGCAGCCATGCACTGAGAGTGCTAAAATTAAAACAGCAAAGGATTTTTTCATTTTTGAAAGCATGATTAGTAATTTATTTTATAACACAAAATTAATAATTTTTTCTTTAATATAAATTACCTTTCTGATTTCTTTTCCTTCAATATTATTTCTTATATTCTCAATAGATTTTGCAGCTTCTTCAATTTCTTTCTGATCAAGACCTTTGTCTAGACTTATTTTTCCTCTTACTTTTCCATTTATTTGAACTACTAGCTGAAAACTTGAAGCTTCCATTAATTTGGAATCAAATTTAGGCCAGGATGAATCAATATTTTCATTTAATATATTTTGAGCAAAGCCTTGCCAGAGACATTCTGAAATATGTGGAGCAATTGGATGAATTGCTTTAAGAATGAATATTATTGTTTCATTTAAGCAGAATACTTCTTCTTCAGTTGCTGAATCTTCTTTGAAGTTATCAGGTATAGCATTAAATAATTCCATGATTGCTGCGATTACAGTATTGAAAGAATATCTTGAGTCATAGTCATTCTGTATTTTTTGCAGGGTACTATGCGATTTTTGTCTTAAATTTTTACCTTCATCGCTAATAGAAGAGGGTTCTTGTATGTTCTCAAGTTTTCGTCCATCAACTAATTTCCAAAGTTTCTTTAAAAACCTAAATGAGCCCTCAACCGATGACTCTGACCATTCAAGGCTTTGTTCAGGTGGTGAGGTAAACATCATGTAAAGCCTCACTGTGTCAGCCCCATATTTGTCTATGTAAGCTTGAGGATCAACAGTATTTCCTTTTGATTTTGACATTTTTGCGCCGTCTTTAAGTACCATTCCTTGTGTAAGGAGTTTTTTAAATGGCTCATCACCATCCACCATATCAAGATCTCTTAAAGCCTTATGAAAGAACCTTGAATAAAGTAAATGCAATATTGCATGCTCAATACCTCCAATATAAAGATCGACTGGCAACCAGTACCTTGAATTTTCATCAAGCACTTCTTTGTCATTATCTGCTGATGGGAATCGTGCGTAATACCATGAAGAATCCATGAAAGTATCAAAAGTATCTGTTTCCCTTTTGTAGCCTTTTTTAGAATTAATAAAAGCTTCATTTTGACCTAATGGTATTGGGCCGGAGCCTTCAGGTAATTCTGGTAGCTTTACTGGAAGCTCTGATTCTTCAACTACAGATGCTTCCCCATCTTTATATACAACAGGTATAGGACAGCCCCAATATCTTTGCCTACTTATACCCCAGTCTCTTAATCTAAACTGCACAAGCCCCTCACCAAGCTCTTTGCTTTGCAAGTCCTTTATAATTGAAGTTATTGCCTCTTCTGAATGCATTCCATCATATTTATTCGAATCGAATAAAATGCCTTTATCTAAGCATGGGAGTTCGGTATTTTCTTTATTTATTACTTGTGTAATCTCTAGATTATATTTTGAAGCAAACTCAAAATCTCTTTGATCGTGTGCTGGCACTCCCATTACAACCCCTGTGCCATAATCAAGTAAAACAAAATTTCCAATCCAAATTGGCACCTTTTTTCCTGTAAGAGGGTGGATGGCGTCTAAACCAGTAGGTATGCCTAATTTCTCAGCTTTTGCCATATCTGCTTCAGCTGCTTTCACCTCTTTGCATTTCTCAAGAAAATTAGATATCTCTATATTTTCTTTAGCGAGATCAATAGCCATTTTATGCTGAGGTGATATTGCTAAAAAACTTGCACCAAATATTGTGTCCGGTCTAGTCGAAAAAATTGTAAGTTTTTCATTACCATTTTCTAGCTTGAAGTCTATGTGAGCACCCTCTGATTTGCCAATCCAATTTCTTTGCATTGTTTTCACATTTTCTGGCCAATCAAGCTCATCTAAAGATTCTAATAACTCATCAGCATAATCAGTAATTTTAATAAACCACTGATCTATTTCTTTAATCTCAACCTGCGCTCCAGATCTCCATCCTTTGCCATCAATTACTTGCTCATTAGCTAATACCGTCTCATCTACAGGATCCCAATTAACCATAGATTTTTTCTTGTAAACAAGACCTTTGTCATAAAACTTTTTGAAGAGTAGTTGCTCCCATTTATAATAATCCGAATCACATGTCCTCAGTTCTTTTGACCAATCGTAACCTAGGCCAAGAGAGTTCAATTGGCCTTTCATGTACTCAATATTTTGCTTAGTCCATTCTGCTGGGCTAACTTTATTAGATATTGCAGCATTTTCTGCAGGTAATCCAAACGCGTCCCAGCCCATTGGTTGAAAGACATTAAAACCTTGCATCTTTTTATATCTAGAAATTACATCTCCTATTGTGTAGTTCCTAACATGGCCCATGTGCAGTTTTCCGGAAGGGTATGGAAACATTGAAAGACAATAAAACTTCTCTCTTTCATCGGGCGTAGACTGAAATCTATTTTCATCATTCCAAAGTTTTTGGATAGCGCTCTCTATCTTAGATGGATTGTATTCACTCATAATTATTTGGTAAAAATTCTTTTTCTAGATAGTTAATTGTGTGTTTATTTTTAATAAAAGTTTCATCATGCAAAACGTCTTGATGAAGTGAATGGTTCGTCTTAATGCCTTGAATAAAGAATTCATCTAATGCGCTTAGCATTCTTTTGATTGCTGATTCTCTTGTATTAGCAAGAGTTATAACTTTTGATAAAAGTGAGTCGTAATATGGCGGAACCGTATAACCACCATATATATGAGAGTCATACCTTACTCCAAAACCCCCAGGAATATGCATTTTTGTAATTAGTCCTGGAGATGGCTGAAAGGTTATTGGATCTTCAGCATTTATCCTGCACTCAATAGCATGACCTTTAAAATCTATCTCGTCTTGATTAAGCTCAATGTCCATTCCCAAGGCAATTCTAAGTTGCGCTTTAACAAGATCATATCCAGTAATCATTTCAGTAACAGGATGCTCAACCTGGATTCTTGTATTCATTTCAATAAAATAGAATTCATTATTCTCATATAAGAACTCAATAGTTCCAACACCTTCATATTTAATTTTTTTACATAGGCTGATTGATGCATCTAAAGTCTTCTTTAAGGATATTTCGTCAATATCAAGGGCTGGAGCTTCTTCTATAATTTTCTGATGTTTTCTTTGCATACTGCAATCTCTAGTCCCTAAATGTATGGCCCCGCCTTTTCCATCGCCAACTACTTGTACTTCAACATGCCTTGGATTTTCAATAAATTTTTCAATATAAACTGTGCCATTTCCAAATGCACTCAGTGCTTCTTGAATAGTCACTTCGAGAGAGTTGAGCAGGTCTGACTCTTCTCTAACCATTCTCATGCCTCTGCCCCCTCCACCAGCAGTTGCTTTTATCATTATTGGATATCCAATGCTCCCTACAATTTCTTTAATTTTTTCATCTGAATTAGGAAGCTCCCCTTTATAACCCGGAACAATTTGAATGCCTGCCTCTTCTGCTAAAGTCTTTGCAGTAATTTTATCTCCCATTTTCCTGATAATTTCAGAGCTAGGGCCAATAAATTTAAAGCCACTTTTTTCACACATCTCTGCAAAATTTGGATCTTCTGCTAGAAATCCATAGCCAGGATAAATACCATCTACTTCGGTTAATTCAGCTGCGGAAAGAATAGCTGCCGCATTAAGATAGCTTAATGTTGGTGATGCTGGTCCAATGCAAACAGACTCATCAGCAAACTTTAAATGCTTAAGATCTCTATCAGCAGTTGAATAAACCGCAACAGTTTTTATATTTAATTCTTTGCATGCTCGCATCGCACGCAAGGCAATTTCTCCTCTATTAGCTATGAGAACTTTGTATGACATTTTAATCGATAGTTATAATGTGTTGATCAAATTCCACCGGTTGCCCATCTTCAACATTTATAGAAGTGATTTTTCCGCTGAATTCTGATTTAATTTCATTCATCATCTTCATGGCTTCTATAATGCAAAGCACATCCCCAACCTCGACAGTATCACCCACTCTTATGAATGGATCTTTATCAGGCCCTGGCTTTCTATAAAATGTTCCAACTATTGGAGATGTTACTAAGTTGCCAGATACAGCCTCATCAACCTTCTCAGTTGATTCAATTATTGGTTGCGGTACTGCTACTTGCTGAACTGAAGGAGTGTTTGGAATAATGTTTTGACTACCACCTCTTGTGATTCGGACAGACTCCTCACCCTGGCCAACCTCTATTTCGGTAAGATCAGACTCTTGTAACATTTCAATTAATTTTTTTATTTTTCTTATATCCATAATATTTATTTAAATTTTAAAATTGAATCTAGAAGAGCGTACTCATAACCCGAAGCACCTAATCCACAAATTACTCCTGTAGCTATGTCAGAAAAATATGAGTGATGCCTAAACTCCTCTCTACCGAAAATATTAGATATATGCACTTCATAAAATGGCACATTTACAGCAAGCAAAGCATCTCTTAATGCAATACTCGTATGTGTGAACGCACCTGGGTTTATTATAATTACATCATAAGACTCTGAAATGCATGTCTGAATTTTATCGACGAGTTCATGCTCAGCATTACTTTGGAAAAAATCAACACTGCATTCATGCATCTTGGCAAGATCTAATAAATTATTCTCTATTTTCTCAAGATTAATATCACCATAGTGATTATTTTCTCTTGTTCCGAGAAGATTTAAATTTGGACCATTAATAACTAATAATTTCATGTTTAAGGATTTTAGATGAATTTTAGAGATTTTAAAAGAATTTAAAAGATTATTTGAGAAATTTTTTGAGACTGGAGTGGATAACAGAAGCCTGAGTCTGAACAGCCTTGATAGTATATCAATAAATTATTGAGATTCTCAATTTTAGAAGTCCTTATGAATAGCTCTCCTCTAAGTATTTGAGTCTTTCCAAAAAACTCATCTTCATAGGTAGATTCATTCGATTCGATAATTATATATTCCAACTCATTATCGCCATTCATAATTTTGACTGAATTTTTGTAAAGATAATATCCATTATTAATACGCCAATTAATATATAAGATATCATTATCAATATAGCCCGAAGTAGCGAAAGCATCAGAGGGTTTTAATATGTCATTTTTTTCATCAAAAAGATTTTGAGCATTTAGGCAAATGGATGTCACTAGTAATAGGATGGATAATTTAAGTAACTTATACATTACAAAATGATAAACTCTGAAATATGGAAATGAAAGATAACACACTCCATTAATGCTTAAAAAATTTCTATTAAATATTTTCTTCAACATCCCCGATTTTATTTTTAAATTTTTTGGAATGTTTAATAGCATAATTTATAGAGGCCATGCATTAGACGATCAGACAAAATTTTTTTTAAAATTAATACCTATTAAGAACCTGAAAGATGAGGATGAGAGCAAAATCAAATCTATCAGACAGGCCTATGAAGACAGATCAAGCTTTATAAATACTGCTGCGAAACCCATTCAAGATGTTAGCTTTACTGATATTGAATTAATGGATGGACTAATATTAAGAAAATATTCACCTAGAAAAAAATACACCAAAAAATCAATTCTTTATTTCCATGGAGGTGGATATGCATTCGGAAGTATAAATACCCACCATAACATTGTTCAATACTATTCATCCTATTTGGGAACAGACATTTATTCATTAAATTACTCGCTTTCACCTGAAAATAAATACCCTAAAGCTTTAAATGAAGCAGTAGCAGCATACTCATGGTTGCTAGACAATGTGTCTAATGAAATAAGCATATGCGGAGATAGCGCAGGAGGCCATTTAGCTGCATCTTTAACAAATAAGCTAATAAAAGAATCTCTAAGCCTTCCTTGTAGTCAATTATTAATATATCCAATGATAAGTCCTAAATGTAATTTTAGTTCGTATGAAGATTTGTCTTCTGGATTTTTCTTAACAGCATCTAATATGAGATGGATATGGAAAAAATTTGTCGATAATAAAATTAGTTTTGAGGATCCATCTTGTGATTTGTTAAAAACAAATCCAATATCAACTGAGTTTCCTGAGACATTAATTATTACTGCTGGATTTGATGTTTTATGCGATGAGGCAGAAAAATATGCCTACCTATTACATGAAAAAAGTATTAATATTCGTCAATTACATTATCCATCGCTTATTCATGGGTTCGCATCTATGAGTAGATTGCGTAAAGCAAAAATAGCTGTAGATAATTTTTTAGATGATTACAAAAAAATATTATGAATGAAATTTTAAAAGTAAGAGGCTTAAGTATAAGTTTTGCTGTCCGTGATGATTCTTTCCTCGCTGTTGATAATATTAGTTTTGACATTCAGAGAAATCAGACAATGGCATTAGTTGGTGAGTCTGGGTCTGGAAAATCAGTTACTGCAATGTCCATATTGCAACTATTACCAAGACCACAAGCATCTTACTCTGACAATTCCTCTATCCTTTTCAATGGCAAAGAGGTTATAGATGCTCCAACAAAAGAACTAATAAAAATCAGAGGTAATATTATTTCTATGGTTTTCCAGGAGCCAATGACGTCTCTTAACCCATATCATAGAGTTGGAGATCAAATAACAGAATCCATTATTCTTCATTCAAAAAAATCAAAAGCAGATGCTAATAAAGAAGCCAAAAAACTAATGACTTTGGTTGAAATAGACGATGTCGATAGAAGATTTTCTGCATATCCTCATGAGTTATCAGGCGGACAGAGACAGCGCATCATGATTGCTATGGCATTAGTTAATGAGCCTGATCTTCTTATTGCGGATGAGCCCACAACCGCATTAGATGTAACAATACAAGCTCAAATATTAGATTTAATGACAAAGTTACAAAAAGAGCTTGGAATGTCCATACTCTTTATAACGCATGATTTAGGCCTTGTTGAAAAATTCTCAGATCAAGTATGTGTAATGAAAGATGGTAAAATTGTAGAAAAAGGTAATACCCTTGAGGTCTTCAAAAATCCTCAACATGATTACACTAAAAAGTTATTAGATGCTGAGCCTCAGCCTAAGGATAAATTTTCTTCAAATGATAATGTTTTGCTAGATATTGAAAATCTTAATGTTTTTTATAATATTCCATCATCAAATCCATTCAAAAAAGATAGGTTTCATGCTGTGAAAGATATATCTTTTTCGATAAAAGCAAATTCTACAATTGGCTTGGTAGGCGAATCAGGTTCAGGCAAATCCACTCTTGGAAGAGCAATTGCAAACCTTATCCCTTTTGAGGGCAGCATCATATACGATGGAAAAGATATAAGTAAAAATTCAGCACAAGAATCTAAAAACCTTAAAAAAGATATTCAAATAATATTCCAAGATCCATATGGATCACTTTCGCCAAGAATGACTATTGGCGAGATTGTAGGAGAAGGCCTAGGAGTCCATTTTTCTTATTCTAGAGAAGAAAAAAATCAAAAGATCGATAAGGTATTAAATGATGTAGGAATTAATCCATCACAGAAATTTAAATACCCTCATGAATTTTCAGGAGGTCAAAGGCAAAGAATTGCTATAGCCAGGTCTTTGATTATGAGTCCTGCATTCATGATACTTGATGAGCCAACATCTGCTCTAGATAGATCAATTCAAATTCAAGTAATTAAACTTCTAAAAGATCTACAAGACGAATACTCTTTAACATATTTATTTATTAGTCATGATTTAAAAGTTATAAGATCTATGTCTGATGAAATTTTTGTTATGAAGCAAGGAAGAATCGTAGAAGCAGGCTTGGCTAATGAGGTTTTTGATAATCCTAAAGAAGAATATACAAGAAAACTTTTAAATGCAGCTTTAAGTTATGCATCAGGTTAATTTAAAGAATGAATAGAAAATACTCTAAAGATTTAGTAGATGGCCCTAATCAATCTGCATCAAGATCAATGTTAAGAGGCGTAGGCTTTACTTCTGAAGATTTTACAAAACCTCTTGTGGGAATAGCATCGACAGGTGCAAAAGTAACACCATGCAATATGCATATTAACGAATTAGCTGAAGTTGTTGAGTCATCAATTAATAATAATAATGGGAAAGGCGTTCTCTTTAACACTATAACTGTTTCAGATGGGATATCCATGGGAACTCAGGGAATGAAATACTCATTAGTTTCAAGGGAAGTTATCGCTGATTCTATAGAAACTGTAGTTGGTTGCCTAGGTTATGACGGAGTAATATCTATTGGAGGATGCGATAAAAATATGCCTGGCTGCATAATTGGAATGGCAAGACTTAATCGTCCATCAATATTTGTATATGGGGGATCAATTAAACCAAGTGAAGAAAATACAGATTATGTAACCGTTTGTGAAAAAACTGGTGAGTTTTCAAAAGGCGACCTACCTGAACAAGAATTAATTCACGTTGAGAAAATTTCAGTTAAAGGCCCAGGGTCATGTGGAGGAATGTATACAGCTAATACTATGGCATCTGCTATTGAGGCTCTAGGTATGAGTCTTCCAGGTAGCAGCAGTCAAGACGCTGTTTCTAATGATAAGAAAAAAGATTGCGAGGATGCTGGAAATGCAGTTATGCATCTCTTAGAAAAAGATATTAAACCATCAGATATTATGACTAAGTCTGCATTTGAAAATGCTATCGCTATAGTTATTGCATTAGGTGGCTCAACTAACGCTGTCCTTCATATTATAGCTATGGCTGATGCAATTGGAGTTAAAATTTCATTAGATGACTTCACAAGAATAGGTAAAAGCACCCCAGTTTTAGCTGATTTAAAACCTTTTGGAAAACATTTTATGTCTGAGTTGAATGCATCAGGAGGAATACAGCCTTTGATGAAAACTATGTTAGATAAGGGTTTGCTTGATGGTAACTGCCTAACAGTAACAGGAAAGACTTTAGCTGAAAACCTTAAAAACATTGAGCCATATAAAGATAATGCAATCATAAGATCTTTTGATGAACCCATTAAAGAAAATAGCCATCTGAGAATCTTGTATGGAAATTTAGCAAAAGAGGGTGCGGTTGCAAAAATAACTGGTAAAGAGGGCACTTCTTTCACTGGCAGAGCAAGAGTCTTTAACTCCGAAGAAGATGGAGTAGCAGCAATTTTATCAAAGAATATAACTGCTGGAGATGTTGTCGTTATTAGATATGAAGGACCAAAAGGCGGGCCTGGTATGAGAGAAATGCTGAAGCCAACCTCTGCAATTATGGGGCAAGGCTTGGGTGATAAGGTTGCTTTTATAACAGATGGAAGATTTTCTGGAGGAACGCATGGTTTTGTTGTTGGCCACATAACCCCAGAAGCAGCTGATGGGGGAGTAATAGCGATAATTGAAGATGGAGACGAAATCACCATTGATGCTAATAAAGATGAGCTGAGTATTAATTTATCTGATGATGAGATCAATGATCGGCTTGCTAAATGGACATGTCCAAAACTTCCTCCTAAAAAGGGTGTTTTATCTAAGTATGCAAAAAGTGTAAAATCTGCAAGCCTAGGCGCAGTTACAGATTAAATATGTTTGAAAGAAAATTCCCATCAACTAGACTTAGACGATTAAGATCTAGTAAATATCTCAGAGATATAACAGCAGAATGCAGATTGAGTAAAGATGATCTTATTCAACCCGTCTTTATCAAAGACATTAATGGATATGAATCTGTTTCTAGTATGCCAGGAATTTCTAGAGTAGGGTTGGATGTTTTACTTGATGAAATTAAAGAAATAGCTGATTTAGGAATAAAATGCGTAGCTATTTTTCCAGTTGTTGATGAAGATAAAAAAGATGAATTTGGCAAGGAATCATTCAATGAATCTAATTTGGCTTGTTCAGCCATTAAAATTATTAAGAAGAATTTTCCAGAGATAATTATAATTGCTGATATCGCTCTTGATCCCTACACATCTCATGGTCACGATGGCTTAGTAAAAAACGATTATGTTTTAAATGATGAAACCATTAAAGTTCTTGAAAAACAAGCTTTAGCTCTTGCAAAAGCAGGAGCAGACATACTTGCGCCGTCTGACATGATGGATGGAAGAGTTAAAGCAATAAGAGCAGCCCTTGAAAAAAATAATTTTCAGAATATTGTCATACTTTCTTATGCAGCAAAATTCAGCTCTAATTTTTATGGGCCTTTTAGAGATGCCGTGGGCTCTGCTGCAAATCTTGGAAAAGAATCTAAATCCTCTTATCAGATGTTAACAGCAAATTCTGATGAAGCTCTGCATGAGGTAGCCATGGATATAAACGAGGGTGCTGATATTGTGATGATTAAGCCAGGAATGCCTTATTTAGATGTTATCTCAAAAGTTAAAGAAACATTTAAAATACCTACATTTGCTTACCAAGTTAGCGGAGAATATTCAATGATTATGCAAGCTATTGATAATGGCTTGTTAGAAAAAAAAGTTATGCTAGAATCACTTTTAAGCTTTAAGCGAGCAGGAGCTGATGCAATTCTTACATATGCAGCTAAAGAAATATCCAAGGAGTTAAACTAAAATGGGCAACGTTAATATAGTAAATCAAGATAATTTCCAAACAGACGTTCTGAATTCTGATAAACCAGTTTTAGTGGACTTCTGGGCAGAATGGTGTGGGCCATGCAAGCAACTAGCGCCTACAGTCCAAGAGATTGCTAATGAAAATCCTTCATTAACAGTATGTAAAATGGATGTGGATGCTAATAGAGATACTGCAGTTAAATATGGCATTAGATCAATCCCAACTTTAATGCTTTTTAAAGATGGTGAAGCGGTAGGCACTGAAATCGGGGCCTTAACAAAACAACAACTTCAAGAATTTATCAACCAAGTCCTTTAAAACGCAATATATTTTGCATCTTTAACAAAAAACACTTATCATTTTTATAGTTCAGATTTTTTAATATCCAAACAACCCAATCAATCAAAACAGTTCATCATTACATTTATAGGGGAATCATATGAACCTAACTGAAATTAAAGTCAAACCAATAAGCGAATTGGTCGAAATTGCCACAGACCTTGGTCTAGAGGATGTTGGCCGACTTAAGAAACAAGAAATAATATTTAAAATCTTTAAATTCAAAGCCTCTGAAGGTATTGATATTTATGGCGGAGGAGTTTTAGAAATATTGAATGATGGATTTGGCTTTTTAAGGTCACCAGAAGGTTCTTATTGTGCTGGAGAAGATGATATTTATGTTTCTCCAAGTCAAATTAGAAAATTTAATTTAAGAAAAGGGGACTCAGTAGCAGGAAAAATTAGAACCCCTAAAGACAAGGAAAGATATTTTGCTCTTATTCAAGTTGATACCATTAACGGAGAAGAGCCAAAGAGAACAAAAAATAAAATCCTTTTTGAAAATTTAACACCATTATTTCCTAATGAGAGATTGTCTCTTGAGCAAGGAAGTGGTTCAAATGAAGATCTTTCATCTCGTATTATTGATCTAATTGCACCAATTGGAAAAGGCCAAAGGGGATTAATTGTTTCCCCTCCTAAGGCAGGTAAAACTTTAATGCTCCAAAGCATTGCCCACTCAATCAAGAGCAATAACCCAGAAGTAGAACTTATAGTTTTATTAATAGACGAGAGACCAGAAGAAGTTACCGAAATGTCTAGAACTGTAAAAGGAGAGGTAGTTGCAAGTACTTTTGATGAGCCACCAACTAGACATGTTCAGGTTGCAAATATGGTTATTGAAAAAGCAAAACGTCTCGTTGAGCATAAAAAAGATGTTGTAATACTCTTAGACTCAATCACTAGACTCGGAAGAGCATATAACTCAGTTCAACCAGCATCTGGAAAAATCTTAAGCGGTGGTGTAGATTCAAATGCATTAGAACGCCCTAAAAGGTTTTTTGGAGCTGCTAGAAATCTTGAAGAAGGAGGAAGCTTAACTATATTAGCAACCGCATTAGTTGATACTGGTTCTAAGATGGATGAAGTGATTTATGAAGAGTTCAAGGGAACTGGTAATATGGAAATTCATCTTGAAAGGAAAATTGCTGAAAAAAGAATATTCCCGGCAATTAACATTAGACGCTCAGGTACCAGAAGAGAAGATTTACTTACGTCGGATGAAGAGCTGCAAAGAATGTGGGTCTTGAGAAAAATATTAGATGAGATGGAGGATGCTCAAGGCATTCAGTTCTTAATTGATAGATTGAAGTCATTCAAAACCAATGAAGAGTTCTTTACTTCAATGAAGTCAGGTAACGGTAAGAAATCTAGATAATATTTTTTGCTGCATCAATCATTGATTTGTCTGAGGCATCATTAGCAACAATTCCATTTAGGTTTTGAATATCTTTTCCAGCATCAAGAATTCGCTGTGAAGACATTACAAAGATTTTCTCTTTAATAACTTCTTCATCTATATTGTTCAAAATAAATTCTAGTGTTTTAAAGTTATATATCAGAACCACTTCTTTTTCTTTATTAAATGAGCTTAATTCAATTTCATTGTAAGTAAGTTCATAACATTTTATTTCATCGATATTTTTAAGTTCATTTTGAAGATGGCCCCTGGTATTTGTGCCGCAAAAAATTAAGTTTCTATCATAGTTATTAGTATTAAGGTCTTCAGCAAGACTCTCTGAATTAGGATTTGAAGCAATTATTGGTTTTACATTGTGTTTAATTAATTCCAATCCAGTAGCTGGCCCGATAGCATATATCTTTTTTAAAAAAAAAGTTTTTAATTTATTTTCTGGTACAAGTTGCATGCCAAATTTAACAGCCGACTTGCTCGTAAAGATTATATTTTTGTATATATCAATGTTTGCTAAAAGGTTAAGCCACTTCTCTTGACTAACTTTATTTTGAACCTGTGATATTGATGTCAGATGTATATGTCTAATATCTATTTTTTCTTTTAATTCAATCTCTTTAATTGAATCAGATAGTGCTAAGGGTCTCGTATTAACAATCATAAAATAATTGATCTTGCCCCTTCAGAAATAAATTGGTCAGCAAGAGTTACTATATTCTTATCAAGCTCAGCTATGCTTGAAATAGAGTTTTTAGCAATTTGTCTTTTACCATCTAGAGATATAACTTTTGCTTGTATTTGAACCTTTTCATCTACCAATGTGCAAAGAATGCATATTGGTGAAGTACAAGAGCCATCAAGTTGAGCAACAAAAGATCTTTCAGCATTTGCTAATATCATGTCAGTCTTAGAATTAATACTCTCTATAACTTTTGTTAGATCATTTTTAACATTTAGACATTGAACGCCGATATACCCTTGTGATGCTGATGGAAGCATTTCTGATGTTTTAAATTTGGTAGAGTATTCGGAAACTATTTCCAGTCTATTAAGCGCAGCCTCAGCAACAATAATGGCATCATAATCTTCAGTAGTAAGCTTTGATAGTCTGGTAGCTATATTTCCTCTTATAGGCTCAACTTTGAGATTTGGATTCATATTAAGAACCTGTGCAGCTCGTCTTGGACTAGATGTTCCAATTTTTGCTCCATCAGGCATATCTAATAAATTTATACCATTTTTCTTAACTAAAATATCTGCATAGCTTTCCCTAGGCAATACAGCATTTATAATAAATTTATTACTAATTTTTGCCGGCACATCTTTAAGACTATGCACGGCACAATCAATTTCATCTTTTAATAGCGCCTCTTCAAGCCTATTAACAAACAGCCCTTTGCCACCAATTTCATGAAGAGGACCAGTTTTTATATCTCCTTCAGAGATAATAGGAACAATTTCTACATCAAAACCTAATTGAGATAGTTTATTGCTTACATAATTAGCTTGAAATAAAGCAAGTTCTGATTTCCTTGTTCCTAGTCTTATTTTCATATTTCTAATAGGAGAGCCCTTACATCTCCAAGTTTTTTTTCTTTCAAAATTCTTAACCTGCCAGGTATCTCAATTTCACAGAATTTACTAAACTCTAAATATATTTTACAAGATTTTTTTAATTCATTTTTGGATACAATTTTTTTAAGAGCTTTCTCTTCAAGCTGCATATTGAATGGTGGATCAATAACTATTAGATCAAAGCTTGATAAATCATTTTTCGCTATCCAAGAGAATGCATCCTTAAAAAATACCTTTGAACTATCTTGAAGCTCTAGCTTTGAAATATTTTTTTTTATATTTAAGTAATGCTTTTTATTTAACTCTATAAAAGTAACTTTGCTGGCATTTCTAGAAATTGCTTCAAAGCCAAGAGCCCCAGTGCCAGCGAATAGATCAAGACATTCAAAACCTTGCTCAAACTCAAAATGTATCCAATTAAATAAAATTTCTCTAAGTTTATTTGAGGTTGGTCTGAGGCTGTCATTAAAATCAAAAAAAATTTTTTTACCTTTTAAGTTGCCGCCAGATATTCTTATGCTATTCATAGATTATGTTGTATTGTATGTGCATAATTAATCATAAATGAGAACTTTTACATAAGTATAATTTATTAATGAGCATTCAAGATGATTTTAGGTTAGCGATGAGGAGTTACATATACTCTGTAAGCGTTCTCTCAAATAAAAGTGAAGATGGTGTTTGTAATGCTATTACTGTATCTTCGGTTACTTCAATTTCGATGGAGCCACCAAGTTTGCTTGTTTGCATTAATAAAGATTCAAAAATTCACGATGAACTTTCAGCAGGTTCAGAATTTTGTATAAATCTTCTTACAAAAGAACAACAAGATATTTCCAATGTATGCTCAAGTGAATCAATGCATGATAAGAGATTTGATGACCCTAACTGGGATGTGTCACTTACTCCCTATTTAAAAAATGCACAAGCAAATATTTTTTGCAGAGTTGACAATCTTATTCCTTATCACACCCATACAATAGTCCTTGCCCATGTCACAAAATCTGTAAATAAAGATAAGATAAATACATTAACTTATGTGGATGGTTCATATGAATAAATTTTTTTCTGTTGGAATAACATGTTTATTTTTAAGTGGGTGTATATTTGTCCCAGCCGCAGTTACGAATACTGTTATGGGAGCTGTTATTGTTTCTGCCGCAGTAGCTACTGCAAACGATAGGGGAGAGTGTGGAGAAAAAAGACCAAGAGTCTTTATAGCTTCTCCCCGAGATGGATTTGTCTCAGAAAAAACTTCTGTAAAAGTTGTTTTTGGTTCAGAGAATGTTCAGATTGTTCCAGCTGGCGTTGTAAATGAGGCTGAGGAAGATAAGTGTTTCGCAGTAGGTCATCATCATCTTTTGGTAGATAGCGAGGATTATCCAACATCTTGGATACCATTTGATGATAATCATCTTCATTTTGGACAAGGCCAAACTGAGGCAGTAATTGAACTTAAGCCTGGCACTCACACCTTGCAATTAGTTCTCGGCAATCCAGTTCATAATGCAAGTTTTTCAATAAATAATTTTGCTGGACAAGGGCCTTTTGTTTCAGAAAAAATAACTATAAAAGTAGCTAGCTCTGAATAATACCAGTTATAACTTTATCTAAATGAAAGTCTAGGTTACCGCCAATTATAGTGGCGCTTGATATTGGGCCACTCCTTTGCTCTTGATCTAATTGATCAACAATAGCAACTTTTCTTAATATCCCAACTAGACCATGCAACATTGACCATAAAGTTACACATTTATAAGCAATTACTTCTTCTGGATCATTTGAAAGTTTTGAGAAGCTTAATCGCATGCTTTCATATGTGTCATTAGCACAATCTAATAATTCTGGATAATTGGAAAAGTCTCCAACAGCTGTCCCGAACATTAAGTCGTAGGTATTAGCATGTTCCAAGCCAAAGTTAATATAATTTACGCCTTTCTCAACTAAATCTTTCTTAGTAACTTTCTTTGATGTGTCTATGTTTGTAGCTGCACTTAATTTCTTGAAACCTTCCATAGCAACAGATGCATATAAAGATTCCTTAGTATCAAAGTGTCTATATGGAGCTGTTTGCGAAACCCCGCTCTCTTTAGCAATAGATCTCATGCTGAGAGTTTCATATCCATGTTTTTCACACAATCTAAATGCACAAGATATTAATTCTTGTTTTAAATTGCCGTGATGGTATGTTTTCATAACAGTTTATTGAAAATATGGATTTTACACTTTAATGTTGACACTGTAAACATATAGTTTAATATGTTGACACTGTAAACATAAAATTAGAGCTATGCAAAGAAAGATCACAAGCTTAAATTATTTAAATAATTTTTTTATTATTTTATTTTTAGTTTTTTCCAACCAAAATATAAATGCTCAATCAATAGAGATTCTTGAAGCGCAAATTCAGGATTCCTATTTTGTAAAAAAAGCCTTCCCTGGAATTCTGCACCCAAGCCAACAATCACAAGTATCTTTTGAAATACCTGGTAAAGTTTCCATTATCAATGTTGATATTGGAGATGAGGTAACAAAAGGACAGATTTTAGCTCAATTAGATAGAAGGGAAATTAATGCTCAACTTAAACAGGCTAAAGCAAGGTTTGATCTTGCTAAAATAATTTTGCAGAGAGTGGAGGGTTTGAGGGTAGATGGCCATGTTTCAGATCAGCAATTAGATGAAGCAAATTCTGAGTTTCTTTCAGCACAATCTCAGCATGAGTTTTATCAAGTCAAATTAGATCAAACAAAACTAGTTGCGCCCTTTAATGGAATAGTTCAAAGTCGATATTTAGACCCTGGTACTGTAATCAGTGGCGGGGCTCCAATTTTAGATGTCATAGATTCTGAGTATGTTGAAGCTCATGTAACGCTTCCAATAAAATTTATTGAAAGATTAATGATAAATAGTCAATACGAATTCACAGTTGGTGAAGCTAGCCATAAAGGTACTCTTATGAGAGTTGCGCCAGTATCTAAAAGTGGGTCTAATTCTAGATTAGCAATTTTCCAATTTAATGAATTTTTAAGTCCAGGCTTAGTTACTAAGCTCCAGCTAAAAATTAAAGAAAATGCAAAAGGTTTATGGGTGCCATTAAAATCTCTGTCTCAGTCTAACCAAGGGCTCTGGTCAATTTACACAATTAGAAATAATGTTGTTACCAAAGATTTGGTTGAAATAATCTACTTTGATGATAACTATGCATATGTTAATGGGACTATTTCAAGTGGAGATCAAATAGTTCTCGGCGGAGCATCAAAAATAGTTCAAGGAAAAGTTCTAGGTAGCTAATGAAAATTCTAGATATATTTCTTGAAAGGCCAAGAGTTTTATTTCTAACATTGTCTTTTATTTTATTGGCAGGCGTATCTTCTGCACTATCTTTGCCTGTTCAAGAGAATCCTGAATTGGCTCAACGCTGGGGCTCAGTCACAACAAGTTTCCCAGGGGCTTCTCCAGAGAGAATTGAAACACAGGTACTTGAGCAGCTTGAATTAAAATTAAGAGAAGTTACTGAGATAGATGAACTTGATTCAATTATTGTACAGGGCTTCTCAACAACTGTTGTTGAGTTTGATCAAAGCCTTGATCCATTATTAATTGAGCAAACTTGGTCTCAAGTACAAGATAAAGTTGACCAGGTTAAACCCTTGATACCTGGGGATGCTAATCTTAATTTAATAAGATCTAGTGGTCCGCCCATCACAGTTATGTATGCCATACAATGGGAAGGTGATGGAGATACTCCATATGTAATGATTTCAAGGATAGCTGATCAGCTAAGAACTCAACTGAATACACTTAAGAATACAGAAAAATTAAAAGTATTTGGTGGAACTGATGAGGAGGTAATTATTGAGGTAGACTCTTCAAAGCTTTCATCTCTTGGATTGACCTTTACAGACTTATCAAAAATCATTAAAGGGCTTGATTCAAAAAAACCTATTGGGGTTATATCAAATGATCAGTCTGAGTATTTATTCAAACTTAAAGATGGTCTTAATAGTATTAGTAAAATTTCTGATATACCCATAAAAGTCTTTAATCAAAATGAGCTAGTAAGACTTGGCGATATAGCTAATGTCTCAAAAAGACCTGTAACTCCGGTAGAAGAGATAATGCTTATAGATGGCAAAAGAACTGCTATGGTTGCTATTTCTGGAACAATGTCTCAAAGAGTCAATGAATATGTATCAGGTGCAGATAAGATTGTAGATAAGCTTAATAAAGAGCTACCAGATGAAATATTTATTAAGAAAATCTATGACGAATCCTCTTATACAGCCACTAAATTTTCTGAGTTATATACCAGTTTTTCCCTAGCTATATTTTTTGTACTATCTTTTAGTTTATTCTTTCTAGGATTGCGATCAGCAATAGTTGTTACAGCCATCTTGCCTTTTTCAGTCTCTCTCGTTTTATTTGGTTGTAATTTAATTGGATTGCCTCTTCATATGACATCAATGAGTGGGATCATAATAGCCCTTGGGCTTCTTATTGATAATGGCATCATTGTTGTTGAAGACTACAAGCACAGAAGATCTTTGGGACTTTCCCCAAATGCAGCTATAAAAGTTAGCGTTAATCACCTAGTTGCTCCACTTGCTGCAGCAACAGCGACAACTGTTTTTGCTTTTTTACCAATCGTTACAGGGGAGGGATCAAGTATTGAATTTGTAGGAGGTCTAGCAAAAACAGTAATCATGTCAATTGTCTCTTCTTTAATATTAGCTCTGATTGCAGTTCCAGTAATGATGACTTACCTTGAAAAGGTAAAGTTTTTGAACAGAGGTGATATATCCAAAGAGGGCTATCATAATGAAAATATAGTTTCAAATTATAGACAGTTTCTCAGTTGGGCTTATCAAAGACCAAGGAGAGCTATAAGTCTAGCCTTGCTATTTCCAGTAATTGGATTTATTTCATTTGGATCAATTCCTAAAGATTTTTTCCCTCCGCAAGACAGAGATATGTTTGAAGTAATAATTGAGTTGCCTCAAGGCACATCAGCTGAAAAAACATTAGAAAAAGCTATCGACGTAAGAAATCAGATAATTGAATCCAACCTAATACCTTTAAAAAGAGACATATGGTTTATTGGTAGCCGCTTACCAAGAGTGCTTATGAATGTGGTTGGGGGAGATTCTAAAGAGGGAAACAATAATACTGCTGAGGCTGTTTTATACGCAGAGGATTTTTATCAGATGATGAAAAATCTGCCTGAATTAAGCAGAAAACTAAGTGCTGACAATCCTGATATAAAAATTTTGGTAGATAACTTTTTTTCTGGCCCTCCAGTATTTGCGGATATTGAATATAAAATAATTGGGAACGATAGAGAGATCTTAGGAATACTTGGGGAGCAGCTTGAGCTAATTGTAAGCAATGCACCAAATATTATATTAACAAAAAATGAATTATCTGATTTTGTTACAAATCTAGAATTTGAGATTGATACATCAAATGTATATTTTTCTGGTAGTGACCCAAACATAATTACCAATGAACTTTATTCAGTAAGCAATGGCATTAATGTCGGCACCATGCTTGACGGATCTAAAGAAATACCTATTAGGATTACAGGTATCTCTTCAAATCAGGCCATTGATGAAGCAAGATTCCTAACAATTCCTTCTGGAGATTCAATTGAATATATTGATAATTTCGGTGAAAGCAAGATTGTAAGAAAATCAGGAGTCATTGCCCGTTTTCAAAGCCAAAAATTAAATCAAGTGCAGGGATGGGTTGAAACAGGAACCCTTCCTTCTGAAACCGAAGCTTATTTAAAAGAACCCATAGAGGAATTCATAAGTTTATTACCTAAAGGTTTTTATATTGAGCAGTCCGGTCAAGCAGAGAGTAGAAATCAGTCTCAAGGTCAAATCTATTCTTCTGCACTTTTTTATCTCGTGTTGATAATTGGCGGGTTGGTTTTTGCTTTGAATTCATTTAGACAAACTATGTTGATATTATCAGTAGGCGGTCTTTGTATAGGTCTATCTTATCTTGGACTTACAATTGGAAATCAAAACTACGGTTTTATTGCAACTATTGGTGCAGTAGGTTTAGTTGGCCTATCTATCAATGATTCAATTATTGTTTTGTCTCATATTAAAGAAGAGGCTAGTAAAAAACTTATATCTAAAGCAGAAATTATCGAAGTAGTCATTAGATCTACAAGGCATATCATCACAACCTCGATAACTACTATAGGAGGATTCGCTCCATTAATTTTTACAAGCGTTTTCTTTAGGCCCCTTGCATGGGCCATGACTATTGGAGTTTTAGGAGCAACTTTACTTGCACTGCTTTATATTCCAGCTATGTTTATAGTGATGAATAAAATCAAGAATTAGCGCAATTATAAGAACAGTAAATTTTTGAATTTTTTTTTAAAATCAAAGATTCATGAACGCTTGTTCCGCAAGCAAAACAAGTTATCATTTCATTTGAAATTGCCTTCTTATTCTTTTTAAAAAATATACCTCTCACTGAAAATAATACAATTGCAAGAATTGATAAAATTATTATTGGAATTAATAAAAAAACTAATTTTATTATTGTCATAGATAAAGCTAAGGTTTAATTCTATTTAGCTCTTCCCATGACCAAGAGCTATCCTCTAATGGCGCATTATTATTTCGCGCATAGTTTAGCTTGATAATTTCTTTTGTATCTTCATACAGATCTATATATCCAAGAGCATCATATGAATCTAGAAGAATTTTTAATGCTCGAAGATTTTCGCTAGATCCAGGTATATTCTCAATTACATAGTTAGCTCTTCGAATTGCAGCAATGTATGCTTTTCTTGTCATGTAATAATCAGCAGCAGACAGTTCATTTCTAGCAATCATATTTCTTAAATAAATACTTCTTTGTTTCGCATATGGGCCATATTGACTTTCTGGAAATCTAGTTAAAAACTCTGCAAGCTCAGCAAAAGATTCTTTTGCTCCAGAAATATCTCTATTAGATAAATCAGTGCCAGTTACCCTAACTAAAAAATTATTGTCTCTTGTATAGCTAGATAAGCCTTTCATGAAATATGCATAATCTATATTTGGATGTCTAGGATGAAGCCTAATAAATTTTTCTGCAGCTGAATGAGCCGCCTCAGGCTCTGAGTTCATAAGATGAGCATAAATTAATTCAACTTGAGCTTGTTCAGCATATTTACCAAAAGGGTATCTGCTTTCAATTGTTTCTAGAGATTCAATTGCACCCATGAAATTTCCAGTAGACATTCTTCTTTGGGCTTGATCGTAGTAAATTTTTTCAGGTCTCTCTACTACTTCGCCATCGGATTGACAGCCAATTAATAATGCTATAACTAATGGCGTTAGAACAAAAGCTCTAAAAAAATTTTTATGATGTTTCATTATTTCCATATTTTACCTTTATTATTAGCATTAAAGCTTTAAAAGCTATATTTAGATTGAAATATTTTAAATAAGTTCAAATGCCAATGTTAAAAATTGTTGAAAAAGATCAAAACAAATCAAGACTGGATAAAGTTGCAGCTGAAATGTTTAATGAATTTTCAAGGACACAAATAAAGAAATGGATACTTGAGGGTAGAGTTCTTGTGAATAATGAATTAGCGAGACCAAAGGACATAGTTCTTCATTTAGATGAAATAGAAATTAATCCAGTAAAAGAAAAAAAGGTTTCATGGGAGCCTGAGGATATAGATTTTGAGGTTGTGGATGAAAACAATGATTTTATTATAGTTAACAAGTCGCATAATTTAGTAATGCATCCAGGTTCGGGTTGTTACAGCGGAACTTTAGCTAACGCTCTCCTGCATAGATATCCTGAATTGGAAAGTTTACCGAGAAGCGGTATTGTCCATAGATTAGATAAAGATACTTCTGGAATTTTAGTTGTTGCTAGAAATGATGAATTTAGAAATCACTTTATTAACGAAATGCAAACTCGAAACATTTCAAAAAATTACATTGCAATATCTTCAGGGTCTACTTTAGGGAGTTTTGAAATAACTGATCCTATCGGAAGAGATAAAAATAATAGAACAAAGATGGCAATTAGAGATGACGGTAAAGAGGCTATTACATTTGTAAAGATTAAAGAAAAAATTCGCGGCTACTCTGTACTTAACATATCAATCCAAACAGGAAGAACCCATCAAATTCGAGTCCACCTTGCCTCAAAAAAACTGCCAATCATAGGAGATAATACATACAATCCTAGAAAAATTATTTCGAAGGATACGTCTGATGATCTTTTAGAAGTTATAAGGAATTTTCCTAGACAAGCTCTGCATGCTTCTTCAATTGCTTTTCAAGATATGAAAAGTGAGAGTGTCATTACTTATGAGTCAGACATTCCGTCAGACATGCAGACCCTCATCTCAAAATTAAAAAAACTTTAAAATACTTGTTACCAAGGCCTTAAAGTAATATAAAATCTGACTTTTAATTTATTTAGTTTTTAAATCTTGAAAATATCTGGCGCTGATATGTTGATGCAGGCACTCCACAAAGAGGGTGTCGAGCTTATATTCGGGTATCCGGGAGGCGCAGCTTTGCACGTTTATGATGCTCTATTTAGACAACAAGATATCGAGCATATTTTAGTTAGACATGAGCAGGGTGCAACTCATGCCGCAGATGGTTATGCTCGCTCAACTGGAAAACCTGGAGTAGTTTTGGTTACATCTGGTCCAGGCGCAACCAATGCAGTCACTGGAATTGCAACTGCTTTTATGGATTCAATTCCTATGGTTGTTCTTTCATGCCAGGTTGCCAGTCATTTAATTGGAACTGATGCTTTTCAAGAAACCGATATGATCGGTATCTCAAGACCTATTGTTAAACACAGTTTCACAATAGAAGATCAGCAGGACATCCCAAGAATTATTAAAGAAGCTTTCCATATAGCTATGACTGGCAGACAGGGACCTGTTGTAATAGATATACCTAAAGATATGACAGCTCCTGATAAATTATTTGATTTTGTTTACCCAGATCAAGTTAATATTAGATCTTATAATCCACCTGTTGAGCCTAGTGACTCTCAAGTACAAAGAGCATTTAATGCAATTTTAAATGCAAAGAAGCCAGTCTTATATGCCGGTGGAGGCGCAATTTCTAGTAATGCCTCTAATGAGCTTTGGGAGCTCAATGAAATTCTTAAAGCTCCTGTAACTAATACTCTAATGGGTCTTGGGGTTTATCCCGCCTCTGATAAATATTTCCTTGGTATGTTAGGTATGCATGGGACATATCAAGCAAATATGGCTATGCATAATTCAGATTTAATCATTGCAATAGGTGCTAGATTTGATGATAGGATCACAAATACACCAAGTTTATTTGCTCCAAATGCAAAAATTATTCATTTAGATATTGATTACTCATCAGTCTCAAAAATTATTGAAGCAAATATAGCTTTATTTGGTGAAGTAAAAAATTCACTCAGAAAAATTATTTCTCTATTAAAAGAGAATTTAGATCAATATGATTCTGATGAATTGATTCCTTGGCACAATCAAATAAAAGATTGGAAAGATCTTCATGGCTTAAATCATGATATGTATTTAGACAATTCTGATAACAGCATGATTTTGCCGCAATCTGTTGTTCAGCATGTTTACCATCAAACTAACGGCAATGCTTATGTGACATCAGATGTAGGACAACATCAAATGTTTGCAGCTCAATATTATCATTTTGATGAGCCAAGAAAATGGATTAATTCTGGGAGCATGGGAACTATGGGCTTTGGATTACCAGCAGCAATGGGAGTTAAATTGGCCCATCCAGATTCAGAAGTGGTATGTATAACCGGCGAAGGAAGCATTCAAATGTGTATACAAGAATTATCAACCTGCCTTCAATATAATTTGCCGATAAAAATTATTAACATCAATAATGAGGCTCTCGGCATGGTAAAGCAATGGCAAGATATGAACTATGGTGGAAGACATTCAGAGAGCACTTATCAAAATTCTTTACCTGATTTTGTAGAGTTAGCTAAATCATATGGTCATAAGGGCATTAAAATAGAAAAAAATTCAGACTTAGAGAGTGGCCTTGCCGAGGTCTTTGCGCAAAAAGACAAATTAGTATTTGTAGATATCTATGTCGATCCATCTGAGCATGTATATCCAATGCTTGTTGCACCTAATGGCAGCTTAAAAGATATATGGTTAGGAAAGGATAAGAAAGCATGATTAAAAGAAAGATTCTAATCATATTAGAAAATAAACCTGGAGCTCTTGCACGTGTTGTGGGTCTATTTCATCAAAGAGGATACAACATAGAAAGTCTGCATGTAGACGCTGTTGAAGATACTATTCCATATAAAAATTTAGAGGATGAGCTAAATATCGAATTGAAACCAAATGAAGTTTCTAAAATGACAATTACAACAACAGTAAATGATAATTTGCTAACACAGATTTTGAGGCAGATTAATAAACTGATCGATGTTTTAGTTGCCAATGAAGAAAAATAATTAATATTTAACCAGGAAATAAAAATGAAAATTTATTATGAAGATGATGCAAACATAGAACTAATTCAAAATATGAAAGTTGCTATTGTCGGTTATGGATCACAGGGTCATGCCCATGCTAATAATTTACATGATTCAGGTGTAGACGTTACAGTGGGTCTTAGAGAAGGATCTGCCTCTTGGTCAAAAGCATCTGAGGCAGGACTTAAAGTTGCTTCTGTATCTGAATCTGTAAAGAATGCTGATCTTGTAATGATATTGACCCCAGATGAATTTCAAGCGGCAATTTATGAGAATGAAATTAAGCCAAATTTACAAAAGAACTCAATCTTAGCATTTGCTCATGGGTTCAATATTCATTTTAAAAAAATTATTCCTGAGCAAGGCAATAGTGTGATTATGATTGCACCAAAAGGTCCTGGACATACTGTTAGGAGCACATACGAGCAAGGAGGAGGGGTCCCATCACTAATTGCCATATATGAGGATGCAATTGAAGGTGAGTCATATAATTCTAGAGATGTTGCTTTGTCTTATGCAAAAGCTAATGGTGGAACTAGGGCAGGAGTCTTAGAAACATCTTTTAAGGAAGAAACCGAAACAGATTTATTTGGAGAACAAGCAGTTCTTTGTGGAGGAATAACTGCACTTATAAAAGCTGGATATGAAACTCTTGTTGAAGCCGGCTATAGTCCTGAGATGGCATATTTTGAATGCCTTCATGAAACAAAGTTAATAACAGACCTAATTCAAGAGGGCGGTATTGCTAATATGCATTATTCAATATCAAACACTGCTGAGTATGGAGATTACTTAAGCGGGCCCAAAGTTATTACCTCAGAAACTAAAGATGCTATGAAAGGTATTCTAGAAAATATTCAGTCTGGAAATTTTGCTGATGAGTTCCTAAATGACTGTCGTCAGAGCAACGATGGATCAGGTGGCCCATTCATGAAATCCAACAGAGAAGCGACTAAAAATCATCCGATTGAGAGTGTTGGAAGTGAGCTAAGATCAAAGATGAAATTCTTGAATACAAAAAAATTAGTAGATAAAGAAAAAAATTAAAAAAAAAGGTATCTTCTTTAGAATAACTTAGTTAGAATACGCGTCCGTCCTTGAGACGGTTGTTCTTTAAAAATATTTGGTTACTCGTGTGGGTGTTCAAAATACGAGAAAAAATAATTTAGATTTTTTATAAAAATCAACAAACATGATAACAATTGAAGAGTTTGATCATGGCTCAGATTGAACGCTGGCGGTAGGCTTAACACATGCAAGTCGTGCGAGAAAGTATCTTCGGATATGAGTAGAGCGGCGGACGGGTGAGTAACGCGTAGGAATCTA
>CBFHRY010000011.1:10174-31820 GCA_965658385.1 Gammaproteobacteria bacterium | reverse complement strand
ACATTCTCAAAATATATATCTATCCCATTATTACAAGAGCTTGTAAGAGCATCTTTAAAATCAGGTGACTTATAGTCTATGCATTCGTCAAAACCTAACTCATTTTTAACAAAATTACATTTCATTTCACCACCAGCTATACCTATTACCTTGAGTCCATTATGTTTTCCCAATTGACCAACAACAGAGCCAACAGCACCGGAGGCGGCTGAGACTACAAGCGTTTCACCTTTTTTAGGTTTGCCTACATAATTTAATCCGAAATAGGCAGTCCTTCCCGGCATTCCTACAGCTCCTAAATAGGTATGCATCTGAATTTCGTGGTTTTCAATTTTATAAAGTGAAATATCTTTATCTGAAACTTTAATATGTGTTTGCCATCCTTTATGAGCACATACTTTGTCCCCAATATTAAATTTTTTTGATTTTGATTCAATAACAGTACCAACTGTTTCGCCTGTCATGGGTTCACCTATTTTAGCTGGCGGGGCATAGGATTTTGAATCATTCATCCTGCCTCTCATGTATGGATCAATTGATAAATAGTCAACTTTTATCAAGATCTCATTTTTTGATATATCTGAAATTACCTCTCTATCAAGCAGCCAGCATTCATTTTCAGGCATACCAGAAGGCCTTTTGTTTAATAACCATCTATTATTATCGTAATTCATATAATTCCCTATATTAGATTTGTTAATTCTCTGAAGTGTTTTCTACAAACAACTTTGTAAACATCATTGCCTCCAAGTTGAACTTGGGAACCCTCAGTTACCACTTTACCATCTTCGTTTAGTCTAACTACCATGGTTGCTTTTCTTGGACATTCAGAACATACAGTTTTTAATTCAATGAGATTATCTGCCAGAGCTAATAAAGATGCACTACCTTCAAATAACTCTCCTCTAAAGTCAGTACGAATTCCATAGCACATAACAGGTATGTTTAGTGAATCAGCAACTCTGCTTAATTGCTTAATCTGTTTTGCTTTTAAAAATTGCGCTTCATCTATCAAAATGCAATGAATTGTTGAAGAAGCAAGTTTTTTAATTTCAGAAAAAAAATTATACTCGTGATTAACTATAATCGCTTGTGCTTCAAGTCCAATCCTTGAAACTATTTTTCCGTTATTAAAATCTTCATCTTCTTTTGGAATGAACAATAATGTCTTTAGATTATTCTCTTCATAATTATGATTTGACTGGAGTAGAGATGTTGATTTTCCAGCATTCATTGTGGAATAGAAATAATGAAGTTTTGCCATAGATTGATATTTATATTATGTAACTGCAATAATAGTATATGAATGTTTTTCAAGAAAGAGGTATTACACATTTAGATTTACACGGAGTCAGGCATCATGAAGTTGCAGACTCAGTTATAGATTTTTGTTATCAATATCAAAGTGAAATTCCACTGATGATCATATGTGGTAATAGTGTAAACATGATAAATATTGTCTCGGCTTCATTAGATAAAGATTCAATTCAATACTCATCACCAAGATTTGGTATCATAAGAGTAGAAAGGATATAAGACGCAATGAATAACTTAGACATTTTTAAACTAGACAACCAACTTAGTTCAGAGGAAATTTTAATAAGAGATACTGCAAAGAAGTACGCTCAAGAATCTTTAATGCCTCGAGTTCTGCTAGCAAATAGAAATGAAACTTTTGATAGGGATGTTTATTATGAGCTAGGCGAACTTGGTTTGCTGGGAGCAACAATTCAAGGATATGGTTGTGCAGGGGTGGGTTATGTTTCTTATGGATTGATAGCCAGAGAAATTGAAAAAGTTGATTCTGGATATAGGTCAGCATATAGCGTTCAAACTTCTCTAGCAATGAATGCTATATATGAATTTGGCTCAGACGAGCAAAAAGATAAATATCTTCCAAAAATGGCTAAAGGAGAGCTTTTGGGATGCTTTGGTCTTACAGAACCTGATGCTGGCTCAGACCCTGGTTCAATGAAATCTAATGCAAAAAAAACAACCGATGGTTATATATTAAATGGTTCTAAAACATGGATTACGAACTCACCTATTGCCGACATACTGATTATATGGGCAAAAGATGAAGGTGGTGTATTAAGAGGTTTTATCCTTGAAAAAGGGATGAAAGGTTTAACAACTCCTAAAATTGAAGGAAAGTTTGCACTTAGGGCTTCGGTAACTGGTCAAATTTTTATGGAGGATGTTTTTGTTCCAGATGAAAATCTACTTCCTAGTGTACAAAGTTTTAAAGGTCCTTTTTCTTGTCTAAATTACGCTAGGTACGGGATAGCTTGGGGATCAATTGGTGCTGCAGAGTTCTGTTGGGAAGCTGCATTAGATTATTCAAAAAATAGAGTTCAATTTGGTGATCCATTAGCATCAAAACAAATTGTTCAAATAAAACTTGCAAATATGCAGACCGAAATAGCTCTTGGACTGCAAGGTGCTTTGAGAGTAGGGCGATTAATTGATGATGGTGAATTTATTCCCGAAATGATTTCTTTGGTAAAGCGAAATAATTGTTCAAAGTCACTTAATATTGCAAGAGTTTCAAGAGATATTCATGGTGGCAACGGTATCAGCGATGAATATCATGTTATTAGACATTGCATGAACTTAGAAGCAGTTAATACTTATGAAGGAACAGAGGATGTTCATGGTCTGATACTTGGAAAGCATCAGACCAATTTAAACGCTTTTTAGTCTTTTAGATATTTTTCTAAAAATTCTTCTTGTATTTGCATATACTCAAGAGAAGCTCTTTCACCGCAATATGTTACGCAGTGTCCTTCTTTGGCTTGGAACATAGACATATATTCAATATTGTTATCTTTGAGCTTATCAATTAAGTCTTCTGCATGTCTGGGTTCAACAACTCTATCATTGGATCCATGCAAAACCAAAACAGCAGCTTTGATGTTTTTTACAAAATTAACTGGGGATGAAGCTTGAGCATATGCATACCCTTCTTCAGTGCTTATGTCGCCCCATTCAAGCAGAGGCTCTTTATCCCATGACTGATCTCTACTAGCTCTATTTGCAAAGTTTTCTAATATTTGCATTTGGTCAGTTACGCCGATTGCATTAATGCCACATCTATAAAGATCAGGTGTGAACACAAGTCCAGCCATAGTTGCATAACCACCATAACTTGCACCAGCTATACAAACCCTATCAGGATCCGCGTAGCCATTTTCAATTGCCCATTCTACACCATCTGAGATGTCATCTTGCATCTTCTTGCCCCATTCTTGGTTACCAGCCATATAATGGTTTGCACCAAGACCTGTTGAGCCTCTAAAATCCATTTGAAGAACATTAATTCCTCTGCTAACAAGAAATTGTGCCCAGCTATCGTATTTAATATATTGTTTTGTATTAGGGCCACCATGAGGAAGAACAATAAAATAATTTTTATCAGTTTTTTGCTTTGTTAGAGTTAGGAGGGCAGGTATTTTAAGTCCATCTCTTGCTGTATAAACTACTTTCTTTGCCTTTGATAATTTAGATCTATCTAGCCATGGTGATATTTTAAAAAATGGCTCGACTATACCTTTTGTTAGATCAACATAAAAATACTCTCCAGGTTCATCAGTATCCCACTTTTGAATCATCATTCGATTTCTATCTACGCTAGCAGTAACAATATCAATTTCATGATCAGGAAATACCGATTTTACTGTTAAATATTTTGTTTCTAAATCTTTATCAAAAAAAACTTTTTCTGGTGAAAGAGATTCATAAAAAATACCAGCTGTTTCTCCTGTTAGCTTGTCTGAAACAGCATAACCGCTTGATGTTCTGCAACTTCCCGTTAAGCCTGCAGCATCATAATTTGGGTCTTGGTAAAGTTTTTGTCCAAATTCTCTTGTTTTGTAGTCATAAAGATATATTGCATTGGTATCATTTTCTTCAATAAGCGCTCCATCAGGAGAAAATTTTGAACCAGCAACCACCATTTTATCTCCATACATTCCTACCGGGATAAAACCTGGCTCTTGGCAATTAAACTCAAAATGCTCTACCCATTCTTTCTTTTTTTGATCGTATAAATATGTGATCCTATTTAAACCATGATCAAATGTTACTGAAAGGGGTGTTCCGTCTAGATGATGAAGGCTATTAAGTTCAGCAACTCCTCTCATATCAGATATGTTTGGACCAAAGGCCATCAATTTCTTTGATCCTGTGTAAACATTTAGCTTGTAATAATCAAATACTCTATCTCTTCTTCCATTATTTAAGACATATATATAATTTGGCTCGTTATAAGCCATATCATATGGGGTTGTATAGCTATCACTGTATTCCCATAGTTCTCTGACTTTAGATCCATCTAAATTCATCGCAAAAGTAGATAATTTTGTTTTTCCCTGTTCTAGTCGAGGCGTATACCATATTCTATTGTTATTTAACCAGCCAAACTGACTAATTCTGTCCTTTCCTTTGCCTTTGCTTATAGTTTTTGATTCATTGGTATCTAAATTCACTAAAATTAGTCCCCTGTCTCTAAAATTATCCTCAACTCGCTTGCTGTAGTCTTGTTCTATATCACAAATATTATCTTTTATGGTGTTACCAATGAGCATATGTTTTCCGTCTGGAGATATGCTAAAAGTTGGTCTTGTTGATGCGCATGCAAAATGTTCTATGGGTATTAAATCATTATTATCAGCATGAGAATTAATCGTAAGGAATGAAAAGATAATAAATGGAGATAAAAGTGATTTAAAAATAAAGATATTAGGTTTGTCCATAATTAAGTTTGTATTAAAGGTTTGTTAACGTGAATTACTACATTATCCGATAAATATCTTTATTGTGTCAAATTGATTTTACATTTGGTATTAGTTAAAAATATAATTTGTTTTTACAGTAAAAATTAACCAAAATTTATTTATCAATCTAAAATATTTACTGTTACTTTCATATTAGCAATCACACTTGCAACATAATATTTTTAATATTTTAGGTTGCAATTTATTTCTATCCACAGCAAAATAAAGTGTTTAACTATTTTACGAGGGGATTCGTATGAAAAAATTTTATTTATTGACGGCATTTGCTTTCATGTTTGCACCTTTTGCTTTTGCAGATAATCCTGGTGTTGAGGATGAAGTGGTAGAGCCAATTGTTCAAGAAACTAGCGTAGCTCCAGCTGCTCAAGAAGAGGAAGTTATCCAAGAAGTATCAACGCCTGCTGTAGTTGAAGATACTTCCGATGATGAGGTTGTAAGTCTTGAGAAAGTTGTTGTTACCGGATCTAGAATCAAAAGAACTCAACAAGAGGGCGCGCTGCCGCTGTTAGTTATTACTAAAGAAGATATTAATAACTCCGGTTTCAGAAATGTTACTGAAGCATTGCAGTCCATTCCTTCTGCTAATCAATATACACAGAACGAATCTCTAACAAACAACTTTACCCCAAATGCCAATGAACTTGACTTGAGAAATTTAGGGCCTGGTAGGGTGCTTTACTTAATTAATGGTAGAAGAACTGCTGATTATCCAATCCCATATAATAACGCAGGTAATATTGTTAATATTGGTACTGTTCCTTCAGGATTGGTTGAAAGAATTGAAGTCTTGTCTCAAGGCGCTTCAGCTATTTATGGTTCAGATGCTGTTTCAGGTGTTGTGAATGTTATTACTGTAAAAGGTAGAGAAACTAGCAACCTTGAAGTCTATGCATCAGAAACTGAGCATGGCGGAGATAACATAATCAGTGCAACATTTACTACTGGTGGTTTCTTTGGTAATTCAAGTTGGACATTAGGTATTGATGGAACATTTGTTGATCCGATGTACTATGAGGATAGAGCAGGTTTTGATTCATTTGTTTATGATGCATCATACGGAAATAGCTACACTAATCCAAGAGCTGGTTTATTATGGTATACGGGTTCTGATGGCTTAGGTCCAAGAGCATATTACGGTTCAGAAGAATTTGGTATCCCATGTACTGATATTTCTCCAGACTATTTTGATTTTGATAAACAAGATCCTGAGTGGTTATATGCAGGCTCATACCCTGGTCATTACTGTGGACATGATTATGGTGGTGACAGATTTGGTGGAACATCTTCATCAATCGTTAATGAAAGAGAAGACCTATCTATAATGGCTTCTTTTACTCATACATTTAACAATGGAGTTACTTTAGACGCTAGATACTACGACTACAAAGATGAAGCTTATTACAGATCAAGCGTTAACAGATATCTTTTCATGTCAGGTGGAATTCTTGATCCACAAAGGATTGGTGAGTTTACATCAACATCTACAGATCCAGCGAACAATGTTCCTTTAGCTAGTGCAGCTTTAACTGTTCCATATTTCGTAAGATATTTTTCAGCTAATAATGCCCCTAATGCCGAAGCAAGAACTGACATTGAAGAAAACCTAAATGATGTATTTATTGGCTTATCCGGAACCGTTGAAAATGGCTGGGAATGGTCATTAGGTTACAATACTACTGAATACACTTATGAAACGTTTGATCAGACTTTCACAGATAAAATGTATGACTATTTTGCTGGTGTAGGTGCTACTGATGCAGATGGAAATCTTTTAAGAGGTTCATACAGAGCCTATACATCACCTTATAACCCTGCAGACTATGGTTTTGCAACTTATGATGAGCTTGCACAATTTTATGGTCTTTCAAGAGACCCTGTTTGTGGATGGCAGAACCAATTTGGAAGAAGCTCATGTTTCTTAACTGACAGATTATTCGGTGAAGTCACAAATGAAATGCTTGGTTCATGGTTAGCTGATGATTCACAACTTGGTGAGTCAACACAAGCTACTTGGGATTTCCAATTAACTGGTGAAGTCGAAGTCATGAATAAGTTCGTTGGTTTTGCGTTTACTGCAGAGCAACAAAGGCAAGACTATAATCTTACTCCTGCTCCAGGAAGATTAGATGATGATAATGATCCTGATGCGATCGTATTTATTCAAGGTTCTGCTATCAATGGTGGCGGTAAAAGAGATAGAAGGTCTGTGGGTCTTGAGCTATCAATGCCTGTTACTGATAAGTTTGAATTAAATGCGGCTACAAGATATGACAAATATGATGACGCTTCTTCAAATGTAGGAGCAAGAAAATCAAATATGTTCAGCTTTGCATACAGACCTAATGATGATGTTCTTGTTAGAGGATCACACTCACAATCATTTAGAGCGCCAGACATGAACTACCTTTTCCAAGAAGCTAGTTCAGGTTTCTATAATGGTTTCCAGGATTATGTAGCTTGTTATGCATACTACATTAGTGATCCAGTAACTTATAACTACACAGACTATAGAGATTGTGAGGTTGGTTCAGGAAGCGTCAAAGCTAACTTGTCTGGAAATACCGCACTTGAAGAAGAAGAGGGTGATAACTATCAACTAGGTTTAGTTTGGAATGTTACTGAAAACCTAGATTTCACAATCGACCTATATGAAGTAATGCTTGAAAGAGCGGTTACAAGAGAAAGCCCTTACACAATTAACTATGCTGAAGGTAAATGTACTTATGGAGATGCTTTCCAAGAGTTCATGAGAGATGAATTCCCTGACAGGAATTGTGAAGATGTATATTCACAAATTATTCGTGGACCTGCTGTAGATGAAATTTCTGGAGATGTTTTACCTATTGGTAGTTTTGAAGAAGTATTCCCAAGATACTCAAACCAATCATATCTAAATTACGAAGGTGCTGACTGGACCATTCGCTATAGACTTGAAACACTTAATGCTGGTGATTTTTACTTTAACGTAACTTCATCACATATTTTAAAGAGTGCTTCTAAGTTTGATGAATACTCTGACGAAGAAGATGCGCTAGATGTTTATTTGTATGAGCCTAGATCTCAGCAAAATGCTAGTGTTAACTGGAGATATGAAGACTGGAGTGTAACCTTATTCGCTGACAGAACGGGTCACATGGAAGCTTATAATGGAACTAAAACAGATCCACATATTATCATGAACTTATCTACTTCATATAGATATAGCCCTGACTTATCATTCTACTTAAGTGTTAGAAACCTCGAAGATAAGATGCCTCAAAAGGATGCAGCTTACGGTTTCCCATACTATAACCAGAATTACTTCAGTGCTTTTGGTAGATATGCAACAGTTGGTGTAAATTACACTTTCTAAAACAAATAGAACTACAAAAAAGAGCCCTATTGGGCTCTTTTTTTTGCAGGTGAAATCTATCTGCTTTATATATATAATAGCGCAATGAAAAAACTACTGATCATATTTATTTCTATTCCTCTAATCTCTCAAGAGTTAGTTGATGAAACAATTAATACACAAGTTGATGCCAGCAATGAATCAGCTGAATTACAGATCAAAATAGATGAACTAGATATAGAATCTAAAAAAATCTATTTTGATTACAAAGATACTTTAAACGAATATAAATCATTAAAAAATTATGATGATCAATTGTCTAAAATTATTGATGCTCAAGTAGAAGAGATTGCAAGCATAAAAAAACAAATCGATTCTCTTGATGATGTTAATATTGATATTTTACCCTTGCTTAAAAGAATGGTTGATGCATTGGGTAAATTTATCTCAATAGATGTACCATTCTTGCTTGATGAAAGGGTTGCTAGAGTAAAAGATCTCGACGATTTAATCATACGAGCAGATGTTACAACCGCTGAAAAGTTTCGTAAAATATTTGAAGCGTATCAACTTGAAGCTGAGTTTGGTAAAACCATAGAATCATATCAAGGTTATTTAACTATAGACGGAAGCGAGAAGGCGGTTGATTATTTTAGATTGGGTAGGTTGGGTCTTTTTTATAGAACCCCAGATGGTAATGATACCGGTTATTGGAGCGTTAACATCAATGACTGGATCCATGAGGGTTCATCTCTTGATGGTTCGATAAAATCTGCTTTAGATATTGCTAATAGGCAATCACCACCTAACTTTATTACTTTACCAATCAAACCAATTACACAATGAAAAATTTTAAACCACTAAATCTTTTAATACTTTTTGTCTCATTTAATATTATTGCGCAAGAGCCTGTTGAGCTAACAGATGATGAAATTAGAACAAATGAAATTAATGAGCTATTAGAACTTGTTAAAAAAAATAAAAGTATTTATTTGAATGAAGATAATCAAAGACTAAATACTTTTATAAATAGAGTTGCTGAAAGAAAAGCTTTGCTTGCTGATGCAAAAAGAAAACTAGAAAATGAAAAGAAACGCAATGTCTCACTAGAGGCTTCTTTTGAAGAGAATGAAAAATTACTTGCTGATCTTGAAGAAAAGCTAGAAATCAAAATAGGTGTGCTGGGTGAATTATTTGGTGTAACTAGGCAATATGCGGGCGAGCTATTAGCATCCTCAGAAAACTCAGTTGTTTTTTATGAATTTCCAAACAGACCTGAGATCTTAAAAGATATAGGTCAGGAACAGGTTCATAGCCTTGAACAGCTTGAAAATCTTTGGTTATCTTATTTTGATGAAATAGTTGCTGGAAGTGAAATAAAATCATTCGAAGCAAATATTACCAATCCAAATGGAGAGAATTTAACTGGTAATGTTACAAGATACGGCTTATTTTCAGCATCTTATGATGGTAAATTTGTAAAGCCTGTATCTTCTTTGAATTCTTTTCAATTACTAGCTAAGCAACCAGAGTCTGCTTTTACAAGAACATTGAAAAGGCATGCAAGATCTGATGAATATGCAAATCTTTCAATTGATCCTACTAGAGGATTCCTGCTTTCACTTTATCTAGATAAAGCAAATTGGTTCGAAAGAATAGCTCAAGGTAAATCAATTGGGTTTGTTATTATTCTTGTTGGTTTGCTAGGTCTTGCTTTCAGTATATTTAAGATTCTTAAGCTTAGAGAATACTCCGCTGAGGTTAATGCAGATTCAGAAAACAGTATTCCAAATCACATGGAAAAATTAATTACACCTGGGGCATCAAGAGAAACGAAGGAAAACTTAATAGACGAATTTATTATCAATTATTCTGGAAAAATTGAATGGGGTAATAATTGGGTTAAGTTTTTTGCAGCTGTAGCCCCTTTACTGGGTCTTCTAGGTACAGTTATAGGAATGATAGAAACATTCCAAGCAATTACTTTGTTTGGTACTGGTGATCCTAAGCAGATGGCTGGAGGTATCTCCCAAGCTCTTGTTACTACTATGTTAGGATTAATAGTAGCTGCACCGCTTCTTGGTATGTATACATATCTCTCTGAAAAAACTGAATCAATTGTACAGATATTAGAAGAAAAGGCTTCTTACATCTTATCTAAGGATTAAAGTAAGTGTTTTTTACTGATTTGATTTCTAGAGGTGGACCAGTACTATACCTATTGTTCCTACTAACACTAATAATTTTCACAGTATTGGTGAATAAGTATTATTTTGTTTTTGTTGATAAAAATCACTGGTATAAAAATAAGCTTGATAACTTTCATGCTTTACACCCACCTGAAAGCATCAAATTATACAATGTTGAAAAAACATTCCTATCAGAGTTCAAAAGAGATTCTATGTCAGGTATAAAACTCCTTGATGGACTCATAGGCATGTGTCCTATGATTGGGCTTTTAGGGACTGTTTATGGAATGATAGAAGTTTTTGAAGTTCTCTCTTTTCTTGGTACAGGTAACCCAAGGGCCATGTCATCTGGTGTTGCAAAAGCAACAATACCAACTATGGCAAGCATGGTAATTACTTTATTCGGTTTATATTTTAGACAAGATTTAACCTACAGAATAAATAAAGCTACTGAACAAATGACACTATTAATTAAGCAAAAAGGATATTCACATTGAGAAGAAAAAATAGAAAAAAAGTAGAAGATTCAGCACTAGATTTGACACCAATGATGGATATTGTTTTCATTATGCTAATTTTCTTTATTGTTACTACTTCTTTTGTTAAAGAAACAGGTGTAGATATAAATAGACCAAACGCTGAAACCGCAGAAAGAGATGAGAAGGGTAATATTCTTGTTGCAATAACGCAAAACAATGAAATCTGGATTGATAAAAGAAGAGTTGACCTTAAAGCTGTAAGAGCAAATATAGAACGTTTAAAAATAGAATATCCTGAAGGTTCTGTAATCATTCAAGCTGACAAAGAATCAAGATCTGGTCTTTTGGTTGAGGCAATGGATCAGATTAGACTTGCTGGAGTCCAGAACATATCTATTGCTGCCAAGAATGACAATTAATTCAAAATTGCTTGTAAGATTTGGGATAGCTATAATAGCGACATCAACAATTTTTTTTGTTATTCAAACTTTAATATCACAAGCCTCTGAGCTAAATAAAAAAAATAATAAACCCAATTTTGTTGAATTTATTCGAATTAAACAGGATGATTCATTGCAAGAGAGAAAAAGAACCATTCCAGATAAACCACCTACACCAAAGAGACCACCTCAGCCTCAGGTAGAGTTAGACGTATCAAAACCTCCTCCAACAGCAAGTCTAGATTTTGATATGCCAGATTTTTCTTTACCAACTGACTTTTCTGGTGCTTTTATGGGTAATCTTGAGTCCATGGGCACAGGTACAAGCCAATTAATACCAATTGTTAAGGTAGCACCAAGATGTCCAAGAGAGGCCCAAATATCCGGAATTAATGGGTCTGTATTACTTTTATTGAATGTTAATTCCAATGGAAGGGTTAGTTCGGTTTCCATTAAATCAGCAAAACCTGCTAGAATTTTTAATGGTGAGGCTATAAAAGCTGTCAGGAGATGGCAATTTAAGCCAAAAACTATTGATGGAATTGCAGTAGATCAGAAGGGTGAATTATTAGTGGAGTTTAGTTGTAATGTATAAATATTTCTTTTCATTTTTATTATCATTTTTATTTATTGGGAATGTTTATTCAGCTGATGATGCTATTAGCCAAAGGACATATGAGTACCTTAAAAGAATTAATGAGTTTATTGATGAAGAAAATTACGAAAGAGCTCAGAAAGATTTAGAGACATTTGAAAGGTATTATCAATCTGATCAAAGCTATGAGAGAGCTTTAATGCAACAATTATATGGTAATTTTTATGCTATTCAAGGAATGTATAAAGAGGCTATTGAAAAGTATGAGAATGCCTTGAGGTTCAAAAAAATGCCACTCATAACTGGTTTTCAAATAAGAAAAAACCTTTCTCAATGCTATTTTCAAACATCTGATTACAAAAATACAATTAGAGTATTGGAAGATTACAAAGCTGTTGCTGAAAAAAGATATCAAATCTTTCCTCCATTAAATAGCATTATGCTTGGTATATCATATTACCAAGAAGGAAAACTATTGCCAGCATACGAGAATATTGCTTTTGCTAATGCAAACTCAACTAAATATAAAGAGGATTGGCTTGGTTATGAGTTTGGTGTTGCAATCGAGCTAGAAAAATTTGAAGAAGCTAAAGAAGTAGCTCAATTATTAATTTTTATAAATCCTGATAAGAAGGAATATTGGAAACAATTAAGTGGTTTATATTACACACTTGAATCTGATGACGAATCTTTAGCTGGTCTTGAGCTTGCCTATGAAAGAAACACACTCACAAAAGAAAAAGAGTATGTAGATTTATCAAAATATTATTTATATAAATCACTCCCTCAAAAGGCTGTGAAGGTTCTTAAATATGGAATGAATACAGGCATAGTTCCAAAGTCTAAAGAAAATTATGATCTTCTAGCTGACTCATATTTTCTTCTCAAAGATAGGTCTGAAGGAATAAATTTTCTTATTAAATCTTTAGAAATTGATAATGATCCTGAGACTGCTTTTAAAATAGGTAGGTTTGCCTTTGAGGAAGAAGATTGGGCATTAGCATACAAGTATCTATCCAAAGCAAAATCATTAGATTATAAGAAAAATCCAGGTAGGTTAGACCTTCTAATGGGTATATGTAAATATGAAACCAATGATTACAAACTTGCATCAGAGCTATTTAACAATGCGCTTGAGTTTGAGGGAACCAAGACCTCAGCTGAAGGATGGCTTGCCTATATTAAAGAACTTCAGGCTACATAGTCTGAACTTTATAATTTACTAACTGTCATACATTTATGATTATTGAAACAAGAGACATAAAAAGATTCTTTGCCATGGGCTCAAGCACTGTTGAAGCACTAAAAGGTATAAATTTTTCTGTTAAATCAGGTGAGTTCATAGCTATTATGGGACCTTCTGGTTCTGGAAAGACTACATTGATGAATATTATTGGATGTCTCGACACACCTTCATCTGGAGAGTACTTTCTTAATGGAAGCTTGGTAAATGACCTTGATGAAGATCAACTTGCTTTAATAAGAAATAAAGAAATAGGTTTTGTATTCCAATCATTCCATCTCTTAGCAAAAAACTCTGCACTAGATAATGTTTTATTGCCTCTTAAGTATGCTGGTAAGGATCCTAAGGAGTCACATAAAAGAGCATTAGAAGTTTTAGATGCAGTTGGTCTTTCAGATCGAGTTGATCATGGCCCATCTGAACTATCTGGTGGACAACAACAGAGAGTTGCCATTGCGAGGGCTCTAGTAAATAAACCCAGTATTATTTTTGCTGATGAACCAACTGGAAACCTTGATAGTAAAACAGAAGCAGATGTTATGAAGCTTTTTAAAGATCTTAATGATGCTGGACAAACAATAATTCTTATTACCCATGAGCAAGAAATTGCTGATAAATGCAAAAGAGTGATTAGTATAAGGGACGGCTTAATAGAATCTGATAAAATGAATTCAAATATCTAAGGATTTAATATGTTAAATAAAATTAAAAATAACAAAGGCGTAGCAATAGTATTGCTAGTTTTAATAGTTATGATTGTTATGAATTTTGGCTCAGAAAAAAGTTCAAATGAAACTGAATTAGATAAATCCTTAGCAAGTTTTTATAAGAAAGAAGAAGTGTCACCAAAAAAACTATTTGTATCTATTGAAGCTTCTGGGTTGATAGAAGCTATCTCTTCTGTTGAGATTAAATCTAAAGCTTCTGGAGAAGTTCTTTTCTTGGGAGCTGAAGTCGGTGATTATGTAAAAAAGGGATTTATGTTATCGCAAATAGACCAAAGAACACCCAAAAACATTCTTGATCAATCTAAATCAGATCTTGAGGCAGCAAAGGTAAGGCTTGAAAATGCTGAGGCGCAATTCAATAGGGGTAAAGAACTTCATGATAAGGGAAGCATTTCAGATAAAGATTACGAGGATATTCAAGAAAATTATGCTCAAGCAAAATCAACTCTAGTAAGAACACAGGTTAGTTATGAGAATGCAAAAATAGCTCTAGATGATACTGTGGTTCGATCACCAGTATCTGGAACTATTATCTCAAGGCCAGTTGAAGTAGGACAGGTTATATCTTCACCAACATCTGCAGTAGGCGGCGGTACTGTCTTAATGACAATGGCTGATTTATCTAAAGTAAGAGTTAGAGCATTAGTGGACGAGATTGACGTTGGTAAAGTATCTATTGGTCAGAAAGTCTCAATTAAAGTTGCAGCTTATAGAGATAAAGAATTCTTTGGAACTGTCTCTAAAATAGAACCAAAAGCCAGAATCGAACAAAACGTCACAACCTTTCCTGTTCTGATAGATATCGATAATGATGAAAATCTTCTTTTGCTTGGGATGAATACTGATGTAGTTATTGATGTTTTAAATAAAGATGTAGCATTGAGCACATCATCAATGTCTTTAAGAACTAGAAAAGATATATATTCAGCTGGATCTATTATAAATATTCCAAAAGATCAGATTGATATATTTCTTAAGGATAAGATAGATGGTGAAAATTTTAATAAATTTATTGTCATTAAAGACTCAAACAAAGGACCATTATTAACATGGGTTGAAATAGGGGTATCTGATCTAGCAAATGTTGAGATTGTAAATGGGCTTAATCAGGGTGATGTTATTTATATTATGCCAAGTAAAAGCCTTTTTGATTATCAAAAAAGATTTAAAGAACGGGTAAATGCCTCATTTAGTTTTGGTTAAAAATTAATGGATACGTTTTTAAAGTATTTTAAATCTCTTAGATCAAATATATCTTTATTTAATGATGCTTTAAAATCTGCTTCCTCCTCAATCAGATCAAATAAAATACGATCATTCTTAACTGCTTTAGCTATTATTATTGGTACTGCTGCTGTAATTTCTATCATTGGATTAGGTTCAAGTGCATCAAAATCCCTTGATGAAAGAATTGATGATCTTGGTGGAAGAACGTTATATGTTGGCCCAAGCCAAAGACGAAGCGGCGCGGTAACGCAGGGACTAAATCCTTTAGTCCTCAAAGACGCTGAAGCGCTAGCAAAGGATAATGAGCATAGCTGGAAGATATCACCAACTATGACTGGTAATAGACAAATTAAATATAACTCAGCAAATATTAGTGGAAGGGTTGGTGGTTATCTGCCAATACATTTTAATGTTAGAGGGTATGACCTAGACTTTGGGCGTCTCTTTAATGAGGAAGATAACTTAGCAAGAAAGAAGGTGGTTGTTGTTGGCTCAAAGATACCCCAAGAGCTTAGAACAAGTGCTGCAGCATTATTGAATAAAGATATAACTATTGGTGGGGTTTCATACAAGGTTGTAGGAGTGTTAAAGGAAGAGGGTTCTACAGGATGGCAGAATCCTGACGAGGAATTATATGTTCCTATTCTTACAGCTGCGCAAAGAATTTTTGGTCGAGTAAGGGTTGACTCTATAAATGTTGGCGTTGCAAATGATGCTAATATTGAGCAAGTGATGATGTCTATTGAACGTATATTGAGACAGCAGCACGACATAGGTCCTGGGCAAGATAATGATTTTAGAATTGCAGACTATAGTCAGTTTTCTGATCTCAGAAGAGATGCTACAAATATTTTTACATTTCTAATTGCTGGGATTGCCGCAATAAGTCTAGTTGTTGGGGGTATAGGCGTTATGAATATAATGCTTGTGTCTGTAACAGAGCGAACAAGAGAAATAGGTCTTCGTAAGGCGCTTGGAGCTTCAAAGAGTATTATAATGCTTCAGTTTATTGTTGAAGCTATCTTATTGTGTGGTATCGGGGGAATTATAGGTGTTCTTATAGGCGTTTTCTTGTTACTGGGTCTAACCTCTATTTTTGATTGGCCATTTGAAATGCCATTTATTGCAATAATTGGCTCTATATCTTTTTCAGCACTTGTTGGCCTATTTTTTGGAATTTGGCCTGCAAATAAAGCAGCTAAGCTAGATCCGGTTATTGCTCTAAGGTATGAGTAGGCTCAAAGTTGTTCAGCTATTACCTGAATTAAATATTGGAGGTGTTGAAAGAGGCACCAAAGACTTCTCTGAAGCTCTAATTCAAAGAGGTCATCAGTCTATTGTTATCTCCAACGGTGGTTTATTTGAGCAGGATATTATTAAGGCAGGGGGCATGCATTTAAAGCTACCTATTCATAAAAAAAATCCCTTTTCTCTCCTTCAGGCTAAAGAGTTAGTTAAGATCTATAAAGATTATGAACCTGATATTGTCCATGTTAGATCTAGAATGCCAGCCTGGATTAACTATTATGCTTTTAAGAAATTAGATAAAAAGCCTATCCTTGTCTCTACTTTTCATGGTTTATATAGCACACCTATATACAGCAAGGTTATGGCAAGGGTTGACCATACTATTGCTATAAGTAAGACCGTAAGTGACTACATTAAAAATACATATAGTGTTGAAGATAAAAATATCACCATAATTCCAAGAGGCTGCGATCCATTATTATTCAATAAAATAAAACCTGATATCAATTGGTTAAATAACTGGTATGAAGAATTTCCTCAAACTAAAAACAAAATCATATTAACCCTACCAACAAGAATATCTCAATGGAAAGGTGTTGATAGTTTTATTGATTTAATTGCAGATATTAATAATGATTCTTTCCATGCTTTAGTTGTTGGCCCTACCTCTAAGAAAAAGAAAAAATATTTAAATGATTTGAAAGCAAAAATAAAAGATAGAGGCTTAGGTTCTTTAATTACTTTTACTGGATCAAGAAGTGATATTAGTAATATTTATAAGATTTCTGAAATTGTTTATAACTTATCTGTAAAACCTGAACCTTTTGGAAGAACTACAATTGAAGCAATTGCTAGTGGTTCTAAGGTTATGGGTTGGAATCATGGTGGTACAAAAGAGATTCTTGAAGAGTTATACCCTGATGGCTTAGTTGAGTTGAATGACATAGCTCAATTAAAACAACAAACATTGATAATATCTAAGGAGAATTACGCAAAACCAAAGGAGAATACATTTTTATCCTCCAAGTTAATAGATTCAACTATTCAGCTTTATCAAGATCTGCTTAAAGCTTCTTCATAAGCTTTAATTATTTTTTTTGATTGGCTTTCTAAAGAAAACTCTTCTGATACGTATTCAAATATTGAAGATTGATCAAAAAGATGCATTTTATTTACATATTTGACTATTAGTTCTTTTAGCGCAGTCTGATTGTTTGGTTCTGCCAAAAACTCTTTAGGTAGTATTTTATTCATATGACCAACATCTGTAGATATAACAGGTACCTTCATATAGAGCGCTTCTAGAGCAACACGAGGCCCACCCTCACGAAGAGATGAGACTATCAAGACCGATGCTTGTTTATAGTAGTTAACTAAATCACTTGGTGAAACTTCATCGACGATTTCTATTTTATGGCTTAATTTTAAATTTTCTATTAATTGATTGAGTGAATTCTTCTCACCACCAGAACCAATAATTAATAACTTAGAATCAACAGCCTCCCATGATTTTATCAATTGATCAAAACCTTTGACTTTTTCTAATCTTCCAATAGCTATTGCGAACTTTGGTTTGCTATTGTCAGGTATAGAATGTTCTTTGTATGCAGGATTCCACCAATTATTAATTACAAGCGTTTTGTTTTTTATTGCCTCAATAGTTTTATCACTTACACCAATAATAATATCTGCATGCTCATATATGTTTGTTTTGCTTTTTATTCCATGAATTGTGCATGCGTATTTTGCATTTAAAATTGGTTTTATTATCTTTATTATTTGAGTTGTTTTAGAGCCATGCGTATGAATGATATGCGGATTAAACTTCTTAATTATTTTAAATAATTTATAAATATTAAAGAGCGATCTTCTACCAAAATTATTTATGCTTATTACGTTAAGATTTTGGTTGAATTGATGAGCGATTTCATTAGTTGAAATTATATACACTTCATTGTTTTCCATTTGCTTAAGAGCAAGCTCATTCACATGTTGCTCAATCCCCGCAAAATCATTACTCATAACTAGATGTAAAATGATCATAATTAATTAATGCTCTTTAATATTGAGTATGATAATTTTTCAACCTCTCTTAATACGTCAAAATATTTATTTTGTTTTTCAAGTTTATGAGTTGTAATTCCCTCACTTAAATTTGATATCGAAATATAACCAACTCTTTTATCGTTTTTGAGTGCGTTAATATTTAATACAATTTTATTCTTCTTTTTTGATGGCATGTTTAGAAGTATAGTTTCTCCTCTTGATGACAAACATTCATACACCATGTTTACACTATCTGGAGTAACGAGCTTCATTGAAGCTTCTTTTATGTATTTTTTGAATAAATCTAAACTATCTGAATCATCAACATCAATAAAATATATATTTTTATGACTACTTATAAGTTTTGATATTTGGATATTCATATCTTCTGGAGTTCTTCTTGAGTTAAAAATATACCAATTAATGCTGGGGTAGAGAGATACCATGTAATTAATTTGTTTTAACAATGAATCAACATCAAAATCAAAATGCTTATTATTGCCTCCAATAGCTATCATAGAGACATCCGGGTTAGTATCTATATCAAATACTGATGATAAAGATCCCTCAAAGGTAATTTTTTTATTAGTGTCAATTTTTTTATGATTGTCGTGAATAGGGATACAGATATGATCAAATCTGCTTCTTAAAAAATAGTTTGGACAAAGAATAGATATGATTTTTGTATTCCTATAAATTATTGCTAAATTAGCCATTCTTATAAATGATTTATTTCCTGCACCAATTATCAGGTCAAAGTTTTGCTCTCTTAAGTTTTCTTTATCAGTTCTAATTAACCCAAATAAAAGAAATTCTATGACTTCTAAAATAAAAGATTTTGTTACATTTTCAGTAATTGTAGTATCTCTATCTTTTGAGATTTCCTTAAGTAGGGCCTCAACTTGTTTTTCATGGCCAAGCTTGCCATCTTTTACCCATAAAATCTTCATAACTTATTATAGCTTTATATTTGACACCTAATATAGGTATCAGATAATAGCCGAATGGCAGACTACAAATCTATTTTTTTATCCGATATTCATTTGGGTTCAAAAGGTTGTCAATCTTCATATTTAAATAACTTTTTGAGAAATCATTCGTGTGAAAATTTATTTTTAGTTGGCGATATCATAGATTGTTGGAGACTGAAATCTAAGTTATATTGGCCACAATCCCATAGCGATGTTTTCAATAACTTTCTTAACAAATCAAAAGAGGGCACAAAGGTTTTCTATATTACAGGTAATCATGATGATTTTTTAAGGCTTTATCAGCCACTAGAACTTGGAAATATAGAACTAAAAGAAGAACACGCTTATGAAACTGTAAATGGAAAAAATTTTTTAATAATTCACGGAGATCAGTTTGATGTTGTAACAAGATTTGGTAAAAAACTATCAATTCTTGGTGACAAAATTTATACACTTCTTTTATCTACAAACAAGATTCTAAATTTCTTTAGATCTCGTCTTGGTTTTGGTTATTGGTCTCTTGCAAAATATCTTAAGGACAAGGCAAAAAAAACTGTTAACAGAATGTCTGATTACGAAGAATCACTTTCAACTGAATGCAAAAGAAGAAATTTTGATGGGATTGTATGTGGGCATATTCATAAAGCAGAAATTACCAAGATAAATGGCATTGATTATCATAATTGTGGTGACTGGGTTGAGTCATGCACTGCCCTTATAGAAACAAATGAAGGTAATTTTAAAATTATTGATTGGGGAGCTGTTGAAAAGGCAGACACCAAACTTCTTTCTATAAAATAATTTTAATAATGCAGGATAATAAAAGTAATACTGCTCTAACCTTGATATCGCAATATGGAGATGAGGCAGAGGCAATAGCGATGTTAAGAGCTGCTGAATATGCAGCAGTATTTGATACAGATAGTTGGATCTATTGGGAGCAGGTCATTCTTGAAATTCAAAAACTTAATCAAAATCCATCACTGGATGGATAAGATTTGCTAAAAAGATATAATCACTACCAATATGTCTGTGAAATCTCAAATAGAGGACTTGTGCACAAAAGCTTTGAATTTTGATTTTATAAGTATCAAGAATGAAAGCCATCTTCACTCTTCATCTCAGAATGTTGAAAGTCACTTTAAACTTATCCTTGTATCTAATGATTTTTTAAATATGAGTTTAATCAAAAGACATAGGCATATTTATAAAATTTTAAATGAAATAATGCCAAAAATTCACGCACTTGCCATACATGCATTTACCGAAGAAGAATTCAAAAAAAATACCGTAAATACAAGCTCACCAGATTGTGTAAATAAAAATGGATAAATACCTTAAATTTATAATCTCTTCTTCCAAGCTAGTTATTTTTAGCTTGCTGGTTGTATTGGCTATTAGCACAAATGGAATTAATAACTTTAAACTTGATGCTTCCTCAGATGCATTGGTGATTGAGGGGGATGCCTCGCTTAAAAAATTTAGAGAGGCTGAGAAAGAGTTTGGAGGGTCTGATTTTCTTATAGTTGTTATTGAGCCTCATGATGAAATTTTTTCTAATACTACAATTGAAACAATAAAATCTTTAGAGTTAAAGATTGAAAGTATTGCAGGCATAGAATCTGTATTGTCTTTAGTTGATGCCCCTGTTTTCTTTCAGCCTAAAGTTCCGTTAGTTGAGGTTTCAGATAATTTAAAAGACCTAGATGATCCTAGCATCGATCTTACATTGGCTAGAGATGAGTTTCTTGATAATCCAATTTATAGAGACCTAATCATTAGTGCGGATGGTAAAACAACAGCAATGCAAGTAAATCTCTTATCCAATGATTTATACGATTCCTATATTGAAGAGAGGTATGACCTTCTTGATAAAAACAATACTACCGGCCTAGATGAATTAAATAAAAAAATATCAGATCTGAATGATGATATCTCACAAAACAATGCCTTAATAATTGAAGAAATTAGAGAAGTGCTGAATGAGTATTCTTATATGGGCAGCCTTTATTTAGGCGGACCATCAATGATTGCTACAGATATGATGACTTTTATCAAAGATGATTTAGTTGTTTTTGGTTTGGGTGTTGCTCTTGTATTTGCAATTATGCTTTATTTATTTTTTGGAAATACCTGGTTTGTTTTACTGCCCTTAATAAATTCTTTTTTTGCAACATATTTTACTGCTGCGTTTTTAGGAGCCATGGATTGGAAAATCAGTGTTGTTTCATCTAATTTTATAGCACTCCTGCTTATATTAACTATATCTTTAACGGTTCATGTGCTCGTTAAATTTAATGAATTAAAAGAAGAGTTTAACGATAGAACAGATAGACTTAAAAATGCTATCAGG
>CBFHRY010000011.1:7973-10076 GCA_965658385.1 Gammaproteobacteria bacterium | reverse complement strand
ACAAATTATAGTCCCTTGCTTCTTTGCAGCTTTTACAACAGGCATAGCTTTTATATCATTGCTTGTTAGCGAACTAAAACCTGTTATTGAGTTTGGAAAAATGATGTCAGTTGGAATTTTAATAGCTTTTATTTGTACTTTTACTTTTATACCTGCTGCACTATCTTTGATTAAGAACACTAATACTAAAGATGTTTTAAAGCTTCATAGAATCACTTCGATTCTATATAAATACACTGTTAAAAATACAAAGTTAATTTTTCTTATATCCTTTATAAGTATTTCTGCATTTATATATGGAGCATTTAAGCTTGAGGTTGAGAATAAGTTTATTGACTATTTTGATGATAAAACTGAAATATATCAGGGAATGCTTAAAATAGACAAAGATCTTGGGGGCACTGCCACCCTAGATATTATTATTAAAGAACCCAAAGAGGATTTGATAATAAATAATATCGCTGATGATGATATCTTTCTTGATGATTTATTTGAAGATGAAAATTCTCAAGCCTCAGGCTATTGGTGGAATATTTACAGCCTATCAAAACTTGAAGAAATACATGACTACTTAGATAAGAAAGATGAGATTGGTAAAGTTTTAAGTGTTGCAAGTGGTTTAAAGTTAGCTAGAAAAATAAATGACGATCAGGATTTAAATGACCTTGAGCTTGCATTATTAAGATCTGTATTACCAGAAGATATAAAAGATACTCTATTGTACTCATATATCAATGAGGATGATTCGGTAGTAAGAATTTCAACTAGAGTTGTGGAGACTTCAGATGGGTTAAATAGAAACAATTTAATCGCTGAAATTAAAAATGATTTAAAAAATGAATTTAAATTAGACGACGACCAAATAACAATTACAGGTTTAGCTGTTCTATATAACAACATGTTGCAGTCATTATTTAGTGCTCAAATAGGTTCTATTTTCATTGTTTTTTCCGTGATCGGATTAATGTTTCTAGCTATTTTTAAAACTTTTAAAGCAATGGTCATTGGATTGATTCCAAATATTTTTGTTGCTATGTCTGTATTAGGTGTTCTTGGTTTATTGGGGCTGCCTCTAGATATTATGACTATTACAGTAGCTGCAATTAGTGTTGGCATGGCTGTAGATAACACCATTCATTATATGTATCGATACAAAAAAGAATTTAAAAATACAAAAGAATCACTCACTGCAATTAACTTTACCCATATAAATGTAGGCAGGGCACTATTCTATACTGCAGCAACTATATCAGTTGGTTTTTCAATATTAAGCCTCTCAAATTTCTTTCCAACAGTTTTGTTTGGTTTATTTACAAGTATGGCTTTAATAATTTCATTTGTATCATCCTTAACCTTACTGCCTAATCTATTGGTCAAATCAAAGCTTTTCCAATAATATTTATATATGGGACCATTAAAGGGAATAAAGATAATCGAATTTGGCGGGATAGGACCAGGGCCTTTTTGCGGCATGGCGCTTGCTGATTTGGGTGCAGATGTGATAACTATAAATAGAAAAACTGAGAAAGGTCGTCATAACAAATATGATATTCACAATCGATCAAAGAAAACTCTAACTGCTGATCTTAAAAATCTGCAAACAAAAGATGAAATTCTTAAACTTATCTCTAAATGTGACGGCTTAATTGAAGGTTTTAGACCTGGGGTAATGGAGTCATTAGGGCTTGGCCCTGATATTTGCTTAAAGGTTAATCCAAGATTAGTTTATGGAAGAATGACAGGATGGGGTCAAGATGGACCTCTTTCAAAAACTGCTGGCCATGACATTAACTACATAGCTTTAACAGGGGCATTAAATGCAATGGGCAGGAAAGAGTCATCACCAAACCCACCATTAAACCTTATTGGTGATTATGGGGGTGGTGGAATGCACTTAGCGCTTGGTATGGTTTCTGCGCTTATTCATCAGTTAAAAACTGGTGAGGGTCAAGTTGTTGATTCCGCTATGATAGATGGAACGTCAATGTTAATGAGTTTTTTTTATTCTTTTGAGCAAATGAACTTATGGGAAGATAAAAGAGATTCAAATTTTCTTGATGGGGCAGCTCATTTTTATGATACATACAGATGCGCTGATAATAA
>CBFHRY010000011.1:0-7873 GCA_965658385.1 Gammaproteobacteria bacterium | reverse complement strand
CTTGCAATTGGCTCAATAGAACCAGATTTTTATTCGATTTTATTAGAGAAATTAGATATAAAAGATGAAATTTTTCAAAATCAATTAGATAAAAAATTATGGCCAAAACTAAAAAAGAAAATTGCTGAAGTGATCATTCTTAAAGATCGAGATGAATGGGAAAAAATATTTGAAAATACAGATGGATGTGTGACCCCAGTTCTTTCTATTTCAGAAGCTCCAAAGCATCAACATAATATTAATCGAAAAACATTTATAACACTTGATGATGTTTTGCAGCCAAACCCTTCACCTCGTTTTTCAAAAACAAAACTTAATATAAAACATAACGCAAACAAAAAGGGGTTGGATAATAACTCAATTATTGAAGAATTTGATCTTGATCCAGATGCTTTTAACTAAAAAACTTTATTGAATTATTGTAAGTTCTTGAAATAATTTCATCTAAAGGGAGATTCATTAGCAAAGATATCTCATTAGCAATGTGTGGTAAGTGTTTAGGCTCATTTCTATTATTTTTTGTTTTTAGGTTTCTTGGAATTAGATAAGGGCAATCAGTTTCAATCATTAATTTATCTAAGGGAATATTTTTAATTGATGATCTAAGATCTTTATTCCTTCTTTCATCGCAAATCCAGCCAGTCAAACCAATAAAAAAATCTAATTCAAGATATGCATCTAATTCATCTTGAGTGCCTGTAAAACAGTGCACAACACAAGGTGGGAGGTCTGCAGTATAATTTTTTAATACGTCTATGAAATCTTTATGCGATTCTCTTTGATGCAAGAAGAGCGGTTTGTTGAATTTAATAGCTAGCTTGATTTGCTCATTAAATGCATACATTTGTTCATCATATGATGAAATATTTCTGAAAAAATCTAAACCTGTCTCTCCGATAGAGTTAGGATTAATATCTTTGATATAGGTATCCATTATTATCGGTGATTTATCATTAAATGTTTTTGCATGATGGGGATGAACACCAAGAGTAATAAGACAATTCTCTGGATATTTCTGTTTAATTCTTTGAATTTTTTTTGTGTCATCTAAGTCAGCGGACACAACAAGAAACCTATCTACATTATTCTTAATAGCATTTGAAATCACATCATCCAGATCAGAATCAAATCTTTCGCTTGTAAAGTTGCATGCAATATCAAAGAGCTTAGTCATTATTTTTATTATGATTGTATATATATTTAATTATGAACTAAAATCTTCAAACATGAATCAATTTGAAAAATTTCAATCTGCTATATCAATCACTAAAATTAAAGATAATTTTTATAAGATTGTTCCAAACAGGGATTATTTTGTAGGCAACACACCTCATGGAGGCTATTTAAATGCTGTTATGAGCAAAGCTTTGGTTTCAACTTTGCCTCATAAGAATATTATAAGCTCATCTACTCAATACTTAGAGAGAACTGATTCAGTTGATGCTTTTTTAGAAGTTGAAATATTTAAAGAGAGCAGAGGAAGTTCGGCAGGGATAGTAAAACTAATACAAGACAATAAAATATGTTCAACAATGACTGGTACTTGCTCTGATTTTGAGCGCATGAAAGGCTTCCATGGTCTTGAAACAAACCTACCCAGTATATTTAATTCTCATGACCACATTGACTACAAAGAATTAAATTACGATAAAATTTCAAAGGGTTTTACCCCAGCATTTATAAAGCAGCTTGATTGTAAAATAAATCCTGATCATGCCTGGTGGGATAAAGATCCAATTGATGACAATGCAGAAGCTAGATGTTCAGCTTTTTTAGAAATGTCAGGCGGTATGGCAGATCAATTTTGTTTAGCTTATTATTCAGACATATTGCCTCCTGTTGTTTTAAACAAATATGGCGCTTTAGGCTGGATACCAACATTAACTCTAACAACTCATATCCGTATGCTACCTACAACTTCAAAACTATTTGCTGACTTTAAAGCAAGCGATATTAATAATGGTTATTTTGAGCAAGATGCAAGAATATGGGATTTGAACGGAAATTTTGTTGCGTCAAGCAGACAACTAGCTAGAATACTTAAGTCAGAAGAAAAATTATCAATAAAAGGGAAGTAAGTATGCAATTCAAAGGAACTAAAAATTATATAGCAACAGAGGATCTTAGCCTTGCTGTGAATGCGGCCGCTGCGTTAGAAAGACCTCTTTTAATTAAGGGTGAGCCTGGTACTGGTAAAACTTTATTAGCAATTGAAGTTGCTCAAGCTATGGGTTTAGAGTTAATTGAATGGCATATAAAATCAACTACAAAAGCCTCACAGGGTTTATATGAGTATGATGCTGTAACAAGATTAAGAGACTCCCAATTAGGTGATGAGAGAGTTAAAGATATCTCAAATTACATAAATAAAGGTAAATTATGGGAAGCCTTTGAGTCTGATAAGCAGGTCGTTCTTTTAATTGATGAGATTGATAAGGCTGATATAGAGTTTCCAAACGATCTTTTGCAAGAAATTGATAGAATGGAGTTTTATTGCTACGAGACAAATCAAACAATTAAAGCTAAGCATAGACCTTTAATTATAATGACTTCAAATAATGAAAAAGAATTACCAGATGCTTTTTTAAGAAGATGTTTCTTTCATTACATTAATTTTCCTGATAGAGAGACTATGAATAAGATTGTCTCCGTCCATTACCCAAAAATTAAGAAAAAATTAGTGAATGAGGCATTAGAGATATTTTTTGATCTAAGAAAAATACCAGGTTTAAAGAAAAAACCCTCTACATCTGAGTTAATAGATTGGTTAAAGTTGTTACTATCTGATGATATGCCAGATGAAATATTAAAAAATGCAGATTCATCAAAAGCAATACCACCATTATATGGAGCACTTCTTAAAAATGAACAAGATGTGCAGTTACTTGAAAGGCTGGCTTTTATGTCTAGAAGAGAATCAGCTTCAACTAAATAGATGCTAATAAACCTTTTTCAAACAGTTAGATCAGCTGGCGTTCCGTGTTCTTTAAGAGAGTTGCTTGATCTTCTTGGTGCCCTTGAAAAACAGATGGTTTATGCAAACATAGATGATTTTTATTATCTATCTAGAGCAATACTAGTTAAAGACGAGAAACATTACGATAAATTTGATAAAGCTTTTGATATTTACTTCAAAGGCATTGAAAAGCTTGAGGATGTATTCCAGGCATTAATACCAGAAGATTGGTTGAGAAAAGCATTTGAAAAAGAGTTGGACCCAGAAGAGCTAAAAAAGATTAAATCTCTCGGGGGTTTAGATAAATTACTTGAAGAATTTAAAAAAAGACTAGAAGAACAAAAAGAACGTCATGAAGGCGGCAATAAATGGATTGGAACAAATGGAACCTCTCCATTTGGTCATGGCGGTCAAAATCCAGAAGGAATTAGAGTAGGGGGTCAGGGTGGTCAGAAGAGTGCTGTAAAGGTTTGGGAACAAAGACAGTTTAGTAATCTGGATGACTCTATCATTATTGGTACCAGAGAAATGCAAATGGCATTAAGAAGACTCAGAAGATTTGCTAGACATGGTAACGATCTTGAACTTGATATGAATGATACTATTAAATCAACAGCTAAGAATGCAGGTTATTTAGATATTAAGATGGTTCCTGAGAGATCGAATGCTGTAAAAGTTATAGTTTTATTTGATGTAGGTGGTTCAATGGATCCTTACATTAAGCTTTGTGAGGAGCTTTTCTCTGCAATCAAAACTGAATTTAAGCATCTAGAATATTTTTATTTTCATAACTGTATTTACGAGTCTGTCTGGAAAGATAATAGAAGAAGGTCTCAAGAGAGATTTCTTGTTCAAGATATTATTAACAAATATTCAGCAGACTATAAAATAATAGTTGTTGGCGATGCAACCATGGCACCATATGAAATAACAAATGCTGGTGGCAGTATAGAGCATTGGAATGAAGAGCCCGGATCAACTTGGATAAAAAGAATATCAAACCATTTCGATAATATGGCTTGGTTAAATCCGGTTCCTAATGATCATTGGGACTATTCATCGTCAGTTTGTATACTTAGAGATTTGTTTGATAATAGAATGTATCCTTTAACACTTAAGGGGTTAGAGGAAGCAATGGGGGAGCTTACAAAATGAATATTACAAATAATCAAGGCATTAAATGGGGACCTTTCACACTAAGAATTCCATTTATACATATCAAGTTTAGAGCTGGTGAATTTTTCCAGGGGATGGTTATTTCTGGGGCCACAGCATTTGCTGCTGTTCCAGTAGCTATGGGTTTAGGCCTGACGTTTGAGGAGGGTGTTGCATTAAGTTTTATTGCTGGAACACTTATTGCCTCCGGACCAATTCTTTTTGGAGAACCAATGGCTCCTGGCTGGATAACGCCTGCATTACCAATTGTTATAGCTGCTTTTGCGGCAAAAGGTCAATTTACCGGAGTTTATGATGTTACAACTTTTCAATACATGGCAGCTATTTGTATTGAATTTACACTGCTTATATTTATTTTAGGTGTTACAGGTTGGGGTAAGAAACTTATTCAAATCATTCCTAATGGTCTTAAGGCAGGTATTATATTAGGCGCGGCTTTAGCTGCTTTTTACCAAGTTTTTGTAACGGATATAGATAAGTTAATGATTCAACCCATATCTATGTTTATAGCTATAACTGTTTGCATTATTACTACGTTTTCCGATCCCTTTAAAAGACTAGCAGCAAAGAATTCAATAATTAATAAGATTGGCTCACTAGGATTATTACCGGGTTTTATTCTTGCAGCTTTTATAGCGTTTCTGTTTAATGAAGTTACTTTCAATATTGAATGGGGATTTAAAATTCCAGATGTAGTATCTCTATTTAACAGAACATCACCTCTTTCAATTGGATTTCCAACCTTTGAGATGTATCTGGAAGCAATTCCTTTGGTGATAATTGGATACACTCTTTTATTTGGAGATTTGATAACTGCAAATGAAGTATTGCTTGATGCACAAAAATCTAGACCAGATGAAAAACTAGATATTAATCTTAATAGATCGCATTTATCTATAGCAGCACGTAACTTCATTGGATTGATATTGAACCCATTTTTCCCAACTCAAGGTGCTTTATGGACTGGTGTTCACGTTGTTGTTGTTGAACGATGGAAAAAAGGCTTTAAAGAAATGCCATCTATATTTGATGGCTTAGGTTCATATTATCTAATGGCATTACCAATTCTGTATTTTACATTACCCTTCATAACACTAATGAAACCATTAATGCAGATGGCCTTAACATTAACATTAATATTAACTGGCTTTGCGTGTGCTTATGTGGCCATGTCTATACCAAAGAAAAATTCTGAAATGGCATCTGCTCTATTAATAGCTGTTTTTATTACCTTCTTTAGTGCATGGATTGGTTTATTGGTTGGTATAATCCTTAGCATATTAGTTATTGGAATCGATAAAACAAAAAATTAGTTAATTTATGGCGTTTGCATTAGAGATCAATGATCTTAAAAAAACTTATTCTGGTGGAGTTGAAGCCCTAAAAGGCATTTCATTTTCTGTGAATGAGGGCGATTTTTATGCATTACTTGGCCCTAATGGAGCAGGGAAGTCCTCCACAATAGGCATTATCGGTTCCCTTGTAACAAAATCATCTGGAAGCGTTAAGATATTTGATGTTGATATTGATGAGAATATACCTCTTGCGAAAACAATGCTGGGTGTTGTTTCTCAAGAAATTAATTTTTCTCAATTTGAAAAAGTATTAGATATTGTTGTCACACAGGCTGGATTTTATGGGATACCAAAAAAAGAGGCCTTACCAAAAGTAGAAAATATTTTAAAAAGATTAAGTCTTTGGGACAAAAGAGATCTTCAAGCAAGAACTCTTTCTGGCGGATATAAAAGAAGGTTGATGATTGCAAAAGCTTTGATACATGAACCTAAACTCTTAATACTAGATGAGCCAACTGCTGGAGTTGATATTGAACTTAGAAGAGAGATGTGGTCTTTTCTAAAAGAGATTAATGAAAATGGTACTACCATTATTTTGACAACACATTATCTTGAAGAGGCAGAACAGCTATGTAGAAACATTGGCATTATTGATAAAGGTAAGATTGTTGCAAACACCAGCATGAAAGATCTTCTTGGAACTTTAAATGTTCAAGGATTTGTATTTGATTTGCAATCTCCTTTAAATCAAGTGCCAGTTATCGAAGGTTTTCCTTTGAAGCTTGAAGATCCACTAACCTTAGTTGCAGCGGTAAGCAAAGACAGATCAATCAATGCCTTATTTGAAGAATTGTCTAAATTAGACATCAAAATCAAATCCATGAGAAATGAAGCAAATAGGCTCGAAGAATTATTTATTGAGATGGTGAATTCAAATGAAAAATAACTCAACAATATTAATAGGTCTTTGGACTTTGACTGTTAAAGAAGTTAGAAGATTTCTTAGAATTTGGGTTCAAACACTTGTACCTCCTGCGGTAACAATGTCTTTATACTTTGTAATATTTGGTTCACTGATTGGCCCAAGAATTGGTTCGATGGATGGTTTTGATTACATTCAATTTATGATCCCTGGATTAATAATGATGTCTGTAATTACAAATTCTTATAATAATGTTGTTTCATCTTTTTACTCAGTTAAATTTCAAAAATCAATTGAGGAATTACTTATATCTCCAATGCCAAATTGGACAATTTTGCTTGGATTTGTTCTTGGCGGAGTAAGTAGAGGAATATTAATAGGCTTTATTGTTTATGCAGTAAGTTTACTTTTCTATCCTGACTTTACAGTTGTCAATCCTCTTTTAACCCTTACTGTTCTATTTTTAACAGCGGTTCTTTTTTCACTAATGGGTTTCATAAACGCTGTCTTTGCTGATAGCTTTGATGATATATCTATAATACCTACATTTATTTTAACACCACTCATATATTTGGGAGGGGTTTTTTATTCTATAAATATTCTTCCAGATATATGGAGATCAATTTCAATGGCAAATCCAATGTTGTATGTAGTTAACACCTTCAGGGAAGGGATGCTTGGTGTAAGTGACGTTTCTATTGTGTTTTCTTTATCTATGATTATTGGTTTTATAGTTCTTCTAACCGTATCTTGTCTATATTTACTTAAAAAGGGGACTGGCATAAGACAATGAGTAGAAAATTTCTTGGTAATTCGTATGATAAAAACTTAAAGACATCGTATGAGATTCTTGATCCCATAAAACGTGTCAGATCATCTTCTGCATATGGACATGATTTCTGGAATGCTTATGAGTTTACTTATTTGGACAAAAAAAATCTTCCTGTGCTAAAGGTTTTGGAGATTACTATTCCCGCTGATTCAAGGTTTATTGTTGAATCAAAATCATTAAAAATTTATTTAAATTCCTTTTATGATAAAACCTTTATTAAAAATTCTGATGTTTTAAACCATATTAAGAAAGATTTGGACAAGCTTACCAAATCGTTAACAAAGGTTAGGTTTTTAAATAAATTCATAGATACTCCAGTCTCTATAGATTTAAATTCCTCAAATTTATTAAAAACACCTAAGAATGAGATAATCTGTTTTACAGGCTTTAGGTCAATTTGTCCTGTAACTTCTCAGCCTGATTTTGCTAATATTTACATTAAATCTAGTGAACCTATAGAAACAAAATGGATAACAGAATACTTAAAATCATACAAAGAAAAAGGTGATTTTCATGAGCAGTGTGTTGAAAACATCTACCAAGATATTGCTTTAAGATATAACCCAAAGAAGATTGAAGTTTGTGGAAGATTCATGAGAAGGGGGGGTATAGATATTAATCCCATAAGATCATCAACCAAGATACCTTCATTTAAAAATTTTAGGTTTTTCAATCAGTAAATTTAATCAAGC
>CBFHRY010000010.1:0-31992 GCA_965658385.1 Gammaproteobacteria bacterium | reverse complement strand
ATGCAGTGGTTATTAGTGCTTGAGAAATACCTTCAGCTAAAATATCAGGATTTGCACCAGTAACCTCAGACAAGCCTGTAAATGCTGTAATCATACCTACTACAGTGCCAAGCAATCCCAATAAAGGACTTATCGTAGCAAGGGTTCCAAGCATTGTTAGATTTCTCTCTAAAGAATGTTGAACTTCAGAAGCCTTTTCTTCAATTTTTGATTCTAAATTTTCTCTTGGAAGATCTTTATACTTAATACAATTTATTAGTAGATACCCAAGTGATGATAGCTGAGAAATTTCTTCAGATTGCCTCTGATTTAATATACCTTTGTTGTAAAGATTTATAATTTGATTTTTTAATCCGTTTGGAGAAACCAACCTACTTTGTAAAAACCATAGCCTTTCTATAGTTATTGAAATTATAAGAACAGAGCAAGCTAGTAATGGCCACATAAATACTCCGCCTGCAATTATAAATTCGCTCATAGCTCCAATAAACCTCTTTTATCTAAGATATATTTTCTATCTAGAATATTAACAAAATCATTATCGTGAGTAGCAACAACTATTGCAACATCATTTTCATGACATAGGCTTATAACTAATTCTTGAATATTTTCTGCATTTTTTTTATCTAAGTTGCCGGTCGGCTCATCAAGGAAAATAAAATCTGGTTTATTGATCATAGCCCTAGCTACAGCCACTCTTTGTTTTTCTCCGCCTGAAAGCTTCCATGGCAGATGATTAACTCTTTTAGACAAGCCAATTGATTCAACTAACTTTATTACTTTGGTATTAGAATTAGATATATCACCTCTCAATTGAAGTGGTAACATGATATTTTCGTATACCGTTAAGTCTTCTAAAAGATGATGATGTTGGTATACAAAGCCAAAATTATTTAATCTAATTAATGCTTTATCTTTAGAAGATAAAGTATCTGTATTGATATTGTTTAAATGAATTGACCCTGAAGTTTGTTTATCCAGTAAAGCTAGTATCTGCAATAGTGTTGATTTACCTGAACCAGAGGCTCCTGTTATAGCTATTGTTTCCCCTTTATTGATATCAAGATTGATATCTTTAAGCACTTTAATTTCATAATCTTCAATAACGAAGTTCTTAGAAATATTATTGGCGATAAGTTTATTCATGTCTCAATATCTCAATTGGGTCCAGTCGATTTACTCTCATTGCAGGTATCAGTGATGATAAGAGACTAAATACAAATGAAATAAAACATATCCATATAATTTGATATGCATCAAAATGATATGGAAAATAATTTATAAAGTATGCGTCTAACATCCCTCTATTATTTATTGTTTCAAGTAATGCAACTAATGAATCTAAATTCACTGTAACAACTAGACCTAAAATCAACCCAAAGAGTATCCCAATTGAACTTACTAAAATACCTTGGAAAAGAAAAATTTTTACTAATTGAAAGTTATTTGCCCCAATTGTTTTAAGAATACCAATTTCTCTTTCCTTGGATTTAACAGTCATTATTATGGTTGATAAAACTAAGATGGAAGCAACTCCAATTATTAAAAATAACATTAAGCCAATTAGTATTTTTTCAAATTTTATTGCTTCAAATAAAGTCCCATGTGTACTTTTCCATGTAACGACTTCAAAATAATTATTGCTTATAAGATTATCCTCTATTGTATAGAATGCATCTCGTGCTATTTTGTCAGCCATAAACAAGTCATCAGTTTTGAGTCTAATAGAATAAGTTGACGAACTATCAATTATTTTAATTTTTTGAGCAAGAGAATGAGATATCAAAACAAGAGCCTGGTCTAGCTCTGATCTTAATTCATACAAACCAACAACCTTTAATTTTATTGACTGTGGAAATGAGCCAAGAAGAGTTGTTTTAATGTCTGAAGTTGTTATTGATACAGAATCTCCTATATTGATATTAAGATGGGAAGCAAGCCAACTTCCAATAATTATGGAATTATCTTGTTTAAGATCCTTGATATCACCAACAAGCATATTATCTGGGAGTATGGATATTGATGATTCTAGGACTTCATCAATACCAACAATATTTACACCTCTGCTTGATTCATTGGATGAAATTAGACCTTGAAGCTCTATATATGGTGCTGAACTAATAATAGAATCAGATTGATTTAATTGATCAACAATTAATTCGTATTCTTGAATTGGTGTATCAGACTTAATAATTGCATGAGGTACAACACCAAGAATTTTGTTTTGCAGCTCTCTTTCAAATCCATTCATTACAGACATTACAATAATTAGACTGCTAACACCTATAATTAATCCCAATATTGCTAAAAAAGAAGTAAATGAAAAGACTCCTCCTCTATTAGACCTTAAATATCTAAAAGCTAAATTTAGGGAAAGAGAAGACACAGCAATTGAATAATTATTTAAGAATAGATTTTACAAATTTCTCAAAACCTTCTTTATACGGAGGTCTAATTTTATCGAAAGAGAAATCCATCTTAAAACTTACATCTTTAAATACTGCTCTGGGATTTGAGAAGTTTTTAAAACCGTCATGCGAATGATAACGACCCATTCCAGATGGTCCAACACCACCAAAAGGTAGATCTTTTTGTTGAATATGACCAACAACATTATTAATGGTCACGCCCCCTGAAGAAGTATTATTCAAAACATTTTCTTGTTCATCTGTATTATTACCAAAGTAATATAAGCCTAATGGTCGATCTTTTCCATTTATAGTTTTTATTGCCTCATCAACATCATCAAACTCAACAACAGGTAGTATTGGTCCAAAGATTTCTTCATGCATTACATTCATGTCTTCAGAAGTATTCGTAATTATTGTTGGAGGTATTTTATAGAATTCTTGTTGGCTAAAGTCTTCACCAGCAGGATTAATTTGATTGATATCTGCACCTTTTTCTTTGGCATCATCAATCAAAGAATTAATTCTGTCAAAATGTCTTTCATTTATTATTGATGTGTAATCATCATTATCTTTAATGGTTGGATAGAATTCTTTAATAGCCTCTTCTGAATATTTAATAAATTCATCTTTTTTACTTTTATGAATGAGAACATAATCAGGAGCTAAACAAATTTGACCAGCATTCATAGTCTTTCCGAACATGATTCTTTTTGCTGAAACTTTCATATCGGCTCCTTCACTTATAACAACAGGTGACTTGCCACCAAGCTCCAAAGTAACAGGTACTAAATTTTGAGATGCTGCATTCATAACATGCTTGCCAACATTCCCACTACCTGTATAAAGCAAATGATCGAAATGAAGTTTTGAGAATGCTGCTCCTACCTCTGGTCCACCCAGAAAAGTAGCAAACTCAGACTCATCATAATAACTATCACATAAAGATTTCATGAGATTGGATGTTTCAGGAGTTAATTCACTTGGTTTATGCATTACCTGATTACCAGCTGCAAATATTGCGGCAAGCGGCCCAAAAGCAAGATTAACTGGAAAATTCCAAGGTGAGATCATGCCAACAGTTCCAAGAGGCTCGTATCTTATATAAGACTTTGCACCTAATAGACCAAATGGAAAATTACTTGAACGTTTTTCATTTTTTGTCCATTTTTTAATATTAGATATCGCATGATTTATCTCTGGGATGATTGTGTATACATCAGTCATTAATGAAGCATTCTTTGATCTATTACCAAAATCTGAATTTAACGCATCAATAAAGTCATATCTATTTTCTTCAACTAAAGTTTTAAGTCTATTTAATCTATCAACTCTTAATTTGTTTGAAGGCACCCCATCTTTAATAAAAGTCTTTTTTTGCAAGTTAAGTGCTTGTTGCATTTTTTCATATATATTATCCATTGCTCCCCCTATGCCCTTTCAGCTTTATCTTTGTTATTAGATGACCTTATCATAGCGCGCATCTGTTCCCAATCCTCATCAGATAATTTATCTAATGCAGAAAATGTTCCACCACCAGTTAGGTATTGAGCTCCATCAATACCAATTGTTTGACCTGTTAAATAGTCACATCCATCTGCCATGAGAAAAGTTGCCAAATTTTGCAGCTCAACCATTTCACCAACACGTCCAAGTGGAACGCTTCCCATTGAACCTTCATCATCTCCACCAGGATTTAACCTATCCCAAGCTCCTTTCGTTGGAAAAGGGCCAGGGGCAATTGCGTTAACTTTAATATTATATTTACCCCACTCTGCCGCTAAAGATTGCGTCATTGCATTAAGTCCTGATTTTGACATTGCAGAGGGAACTACATATGGGGAACCTGTCCATACCCATGTAGTTAAAATAGATATTATTGAGCCTTTGTGCCCTAATTCTATCCATCTTCTACCAACTGAATGAGTTATGTAGAAGGTGCCATGAAAAACAATATTAGCTATTGCATCAAAACCTTTATGAGATAAATCTTTGGTAGGAGAAATAAAATTGCCAGCAGCATTATTAACTAGCCCATCTAATGGACCCTCTTCAAATATTCTTTCAATATAGTCATCGACATCTTTTGATGCTCTTATATCAAGAGTTTCAAAATGCACCTTAGCGTTAAACTTCTCTTTAAGCTCGCTTGCAGTTTCTTCAAGCACATTAAGTCTTCTTCCGCATATGTATAGCTCAGCTCCATGCTCGGCATAGTGTGACGCCATCTCTTTGCCAAGTCCCGTTCCGCCACCAGTAACTAATATTCTTTTATTTTTTAATAAATCTTTTTTAAACATATCTAATTTTTATAATCATTTAAATCGGCTATATCAATTATAGCTTCAGCCCACTTATCAGAATAATTCAATGATGGAACATAGTCCAAAATTTGACCCCCAGCATCTTGAAAAATTTCTTGATATTCATCACCGATTTCATAAATCGTTTCTAAACAATCAGCTGTAAAAGCTGGCGAAAACACTAATACTTTGTTTTTATTTTCACTTGGTAATCTTTCGAGAACTTTGTCAGTAAAAGGATCCAACCATTTATTAGTTAATCTAGATTGAAATGTAACTTCATAATCATTTTGATTAATACCTAACTCTGCAGCTATAAGCTTTGTTGTTTCATAGACTGTTGCCTTGTAACAAAATTTATTTTTATCAGTTATTCCTAGCTCGCAATCATTATCAGAGCATAATGAATCTGGATACACATCATCAACGTGACTATTTGGAACCCCATGGTAGCTAAATATAATTTTGTCATATGACTTAAGATCAAATGATGAAGCTTTTTCTACCCAAGCATCAATAAATTTTCTATTGTCATAATATTGATTAATATATGTAACTTTTGGGATTACCCACTTATTAGCTAAGCATTTAGATACTTCTTTAAAAACAGAACCTGTAGTGGCTGCAGCATAGTGAGGAAACAAAGGAAGTACAATTATTTCGTCAGGATTCTTTAATAAAATCTTATCAATCTCATTTCTAATTGAAGGTGATTGATATCTCATTGCATAGTGAACATCAATACCCTCAAGTCTAGAGTTAACTTTTTCAGCTAACATTTTAGTATTAAAAAGAAGTGGTGATCCATTGATAGAGTCCCATACTTTTTTATAAATCTTTGATGATGAAAATGATCTAAATGGACAAATTATAAAGTTAACAAGAAAAAATCTTAGAATGGGATTTACATTCAATACCTTTTCATCGGATAAAAATTGCCTTAGGTATTTAAATACATGAAAATATGATGGGCTATCAGGTGTTCCTAAATTAATAATTAATAAAGCTTTATTTGTCATTATTGTTGTGAGTTTTTAAAAATTGGCATTATTACTATAAATATTATTATAACTATAGATAGAAAAGCATTAAATAAATATAAAAATGATGGATTCAATGCGTATATAGGCATTGCTACTATTGGCGTAAGCATATGCCCGATTGGATATACCGAACCAAGATATCCTGCTGCTGACCCTTGATTTTCAGGTAATTGTGATAAAGAAAGAGCAGATGAAATAGCCGGTCGAATCATTCCGCCTCCTAAACCATTCATCATTAACGCCAAATAATAAACTGATATCTTTGGATATAAAGCCATAACAAGAAAAGAAAATATTATTAATAAAGTACCGTATAACAGTAATTTAAAGTTATTTAATGGAAATGCATCCGTAAATAAGTACTGGCTTACAATTGTTGAGATCGAAAGAATTGCAAAACTGAAACTTACAATTATGGGCAAATCATCCATGCTGGGGAACATGTCAAAAATATAAAAACCAATTGACTGTAATAATGAAGCTTGAGATAAGCTTGCTATTGAGGCAACAAATAGAAATGGCCATATTGATGACGACTTCCATGAGACTTTTTTTACAATTTCCTCAGATTTTTTATGAATACTTGTATTTTTAAGATTTAAATATATACCAGCTGATGCAATCATTGACATGAAGCTGAATACATAAAAAGGTGTTTCTTTTGTGATAAGTATTAAAAAGCCGCCAAATAAAGGACCTGCAACTGTACCAAGCAAGAAACTTGACTCTAGGCGAGCAAATTTTACTGTTCGTTTGTCTTGAGTACTATTGTCAGCAATATAAGCAAAAGCTGCTGGTCTTGTAGCAGATCCTACCAAACCATTTAAAAGTCTTCCCATAATCAATAATGGAAAAAGAAAAGTAACATCTAAGATGTTCCTTTCTACAAGAAATAATGGAGTTATCATAGCTATAAGTGATAATGAATATCCAAGCAATCCAAGGATAGCTATGTTTCTTCTGCCATACTTATCACTAGCCCTGCCCCAAGATGCACTAGTAAGAGCCCAAGCAATAGCTGATATAGCAAATATGAGTGATGTTTGAACTTCAGTAAGTCCCAAATCTCGAGCTAATGGTGGGACTATTACAAAAACAAATGATTGGCCTAAACCAACAGTAAATAAGCCAAATTTAAGCCAAGACGAACCTTTGTTGGTCATTAGGATATACTTTTAATCCCAATTGAATCTCTTACCTTCTCCAATAGTTCTTGTGCTTGAGGTCTAACCTTTTCGGCTCCTGATAACAAAAGTTCATTAATCAGGTTTACGTCTGCATCAAGTTCAAAGTATTTTTCTCTTATTGGAGATAGATGGCTGTTAACTTTTTCAAATAATTTATTTTTAGCATCACCCCATGAAATACCTTCATTGTATGCTTGCTTCAAAGATTCTTGTTCTTCACTAGTAGAGAAATGCGTGTATAAAGAAAAAACCGTACATGACTCATATTCCTTCGGCTCACCTGGCTCTAATGAGTTTGTGATAATTTTTGCTATAGATTTTTTAAGAGCTTTTTCAGTTGATAGTAATGGGATAATGTTTTTATAAGATTTACTCATTTTTCTACCATCTTGACCAAGAATAATGTCATCGGCCTTTTGAGTAATTGCTTCAGGCATTGAAAATGTATTCTTATAAATATGGTTAAATCTTCCGGCTATATCTCTTGTCATTTCAAGATGTTGAATTTGATCCGGACCAACAGGCACGTGAGTAGCATTAAACATAAGGATGTCTGCTGCCATAAGAACTGGGTATGCAAATAAACCCATTGTTATACCTTTATCCTCATCAGTTTCATTTAATGCGGTTGCTGCTTTGTAAGCATGAGACCTATTCATCAAGCCTTTTGCTGTTACACAGTTCAAAATCCAGCTTAATTCCAAAATCTCTGGAACATCAGATTGTCTATAAAAATTTGATTTTTCAGGATCTAAACCTGAAGCTAGCCATGCTTGTGCAACACTTTTAACTGAGTCTTTTATTTCTGAAGAGTTAGAATTTTTTATAATTGCATGATAATCAGCTAAGAAAAAATAAGATTCATCAAATTCTTTAGATAAATTAAGCGCAGGTTTAATAGCGCCCAAATAATTTCCTATATGGGGAGTTCCAGTTGTCGTAATTCCTGTTAAAATTCGCTTACTCATTAAATGTAATTATAAACTTCATAAGAGATAAAAGTGGAAACTAAACAAGATTTATTCAAACAATTAGAAACTATAGAAACTCTATTTTCTGAAGGCTCAATTAAAAAAGCTCAAAAGAACTTAAGAGACACTCTTTCGATTTTAAAAAAGGAAAAAAAAGTACCTAATAAGTTAAGGCATAAGGTTAATTTTGTTGTAGCTCAATCTAGATACTTTGATGACATGTCATCATTTGCCGCTAATCCAAAAAGAGAAGCATTGATAAAAGAAATTTCTACTTTAGTTGAATCAAATCATGAGAATCCAAAGTCACAAGCTAATGCAATACATGATATTCAAAAAAAGTGGCAACAACTTGATACCTCTAGCCGCCCTGCTTCAAAAGACCAGTGGCTTAAATTTAATGAATTAACAAATAAAGCATGGGAACCATGTAAAGAGTTTTTTGATGAGTTAAATAAAGTTAAAGAGCAAAACGCACAAAAAAGATATCAAATCATCAATGAAATTAATAGTTATGCTGAAAACAATTCAACAAAATGGCCAGATGCAAAAACTTTAATATTCTATCTTCGTGATAAGTTTAATGAATGGCAAGAGCACGCACCTGTTCTTGATAAAGATTTAAAAAAACTAAGAAATGATTTTTTTAATGCAAAAAAACCTATCAATGATCAAATTAAAAAACAGGAGAAAGCAGTAATTAAAATTAAAGAAGATTTAATTGCAAAGGTTAATTTAATAAATGACGAGGATAATGATGTTTGTATTAAAAAATTCAATGACTTAAAAAATGATTGGAAAAAATCAGGTTCTGCTGGAAGAAAAATTGATAATAAATTATGGGATAAATTTAACAAATCAGCTGATAGATTTTTTACAGCTAAAAAAGAAGTTATTGATGAAGAGATTAAGATGGCAAATGACTTGCTTAAAAAACTCAAAAAGAATGAAATATCGGTTGTTGATGTAGAAAGCGACATAAAAGAATTAACTAATATTTCTAAAAGCAAAGAACTCAATGCGCTCCGAAATGAAATTAAAGCTCAAAATAATGCTCTTAAATTAGAAAAGAAGAAAAACAAATTAGATGGCTATAAAGCCCTTTTTGATGCTTATGCTAATAAAAAATTAGAGGATGAGATGCTTCCAGGTCAAATTGTTAGCAAGATTAAGGATTTAAATGTAAAGAAATCTGATAGTGAGCAAGTTACGTACTCATGTATTAAGTTAGAAATTATGGCTGGCATAGAATCACTCAAAAAAGATGCTGAGACTAGAAATAAAATCCAACTCGAAATGTTGACTCAAAAGTTTAATACCTCTAGTACAAACCTAAATACACTTGATTCATTGCTTATTCATTTTTTTAGTCATTTATCTAACAAACCATCAGCTGCAGAAAAAACTCTTTGGAAAAGAATATCCGCTTCAATAGAAAATTTAATTTAGTTTCTTTGCTCTATTTGCTTAAGAATAGATTGATGTCTTTTCTTGTCTAATTTATAAAAATAAAAAATCATCAAAGGTATTGCAAGTAAAATTGGACCAATAACACCTTGTACAAAAAATAATGAATAAGTTTGCTCATAGGTAGGATCATCCTTTGGGTATTCAATAATTTTAAGAACGAGACCTGCTGTGAACCCCCCTATGGCTGTATTTACTTTTTGAATAAACGAAACAGCTGAATAGAGCACCCCCTCTTGACGCTTGCCACTTTGTAACTCAACCTCATCTGCTATATCACCTATCATTGAGTCCCGTGTCATATTTCCCATAACAGACAAAGAAGAAATAAAAACAAGAGGAAATGATAGAAAGAATACTAAGGCAAGAGAACCTTTTGGTGGTGTTATACCAAGGTTATAAGAAATAAATGCAATGGGGCTAAAAAAAGCAACTCCAAAAATACACAACATAACTAAAGTCTTCTTATCAAGCAGCTTTACAAGCCTTGGAGTTAAGTAGAATGCAAGAAATGTTGAGGTAATATAAATAAATAAAAAAATTGTAATTAAGTTACCAGGAAGACCCCAGAAATCTGTATTAATGTATAAAGCCAAGCTATTAGATAGCCCCCAAGCTATTGATAAGGTTAGATTCCCAGCAAAAAATATTAAAAAAGATCTATTAGAAAGAGCAATGGAAATTTCTTTAAATATATCTAATAAAGAAATCCTTCCAGACCATTTTGATAATTGATTAATGTATTTTGTAGTAGTAAAGCTTGAGTAAAGAATACCAAATGCCATAAAAAACCCACCAGTTAAAGCAAATGGAAACCATACCTCTGGATTTAGTTGACCATATGAATAGTCTGGGGTTGAGCGGAAAAAGATAAAATAACCAAGAAAAGCATTACCAATTGCAGCCACCCATGTAACCATTTCCCTCCATGAGAAAAGCAGTGTTCTCTCCTGATAGTCTTTAGTTATTTCAGCCCCAAAAGATCTGTGTGGAACTTCAAATAGGGTCATACCCACTCTTGTTAAAGTAGTACAGACAACCATCCAAAGAAATAAGCTAGATTGTGATAAACCCCATTCTGGATTAGGTGTAAACAACAAGACATAGAAAATAGATACTGGTAAGAAAGAGAAGAACATATAAGGATGTCTTCTTCCAAGTCTTGTACTTGTTCTATCAGAAATCGCACCCATTAATGGGTCAGTAACTGAATCTACCATTAGAGCTATAAAAATGGCTGATCCTGCTAAGAGAGGATCTAAACCTATTACTCGTGAGTAAAAGAATAAAAGGAAAAAAGTAAAGGTATCTGTTTTGATACCATTTGCAATAGCGCCAAGTGAATAATTAAATTTAAAGCTGTTGGTGAGCATATTTATTTAGATAGATGTATTAAGAGATCCTCTTTAAATTTATCAAATACTGGTGGTTCTATCATATGTCGCATTTCAGAAAGTACAATAAGTTGGCTGTTTTTAATCAATCTATTAGCTTTATAGGCATTTTTTACCTTTATTAATGGATCATCTTTACCATGAATAATAAGAGTTTGTAATTCAATAGATTTAACTTTTTTAATTCTATTTTTTGATCCAAGTATTGCCATGATTTGTCGACTAAAACCAGAGTCGTCTGGTCCAGCTCTTTGAATAGATTCAACAGATTTATTGTAAAATTCTTCGGTGTTAAGGTTGTATCCCTCTAATCCAATTAATGTAAATATCTTTCTACTTCTTTCTATCCTCTCATCCATCGTTGCATTTGGATTATTTGATCTATTCATTAATAATTTTCTTACATCTCTAGTTGGGCCATTAATGGGGCTTGGAGTGTCAGTAGATGAAGCAATAAGTGTGAAAGATTTTATTCTTTCTTGATGATTTGCGGCAATTATTTGAGCAATCATTCCACCCATAGACATACCTAGAAGATGTGATTTTTCTATAGCTAGATGATCAAGTATTGCAATTGAATCATTAGCCATATCATCAAGTGTATATGGAGGGTTAATTGGCAATCTGAGAAAGTATCTAATATAAGTAGAGTTGATTGTTCTTGATCTATTTTCATCAGAAAATAAATCACTATTCATTCTTGTCGATAGGCCCGTATCGCGATTATCAAAGACAATAGGTCTATAGCCGTTTTCTATGAGAAAATCTAAAAGATGATCAGGCCAATTAATTAACTGACCACCAAGACCTTGAACAAGCAAAATAGGATCACCAGTTAATGGGCCGTAATCACGATATGCAATTTTTATATCGCCATTGTAAGCAAAACTCTCTTCCCATCCCTGAGTGTTAATTGAAAATGTCATGATGGTGATAAATATATACTTATAGAAAGGTATTAATCCTTTCCTTGATATTTTCTCTCAGAGAGCCCCAAAATAACATCACATCAAAAGAATGAAGATCGCCATTAAAGGATCTCATCTTACGCATTTTTTCAATAAGATCGCCCTTAGTTTCTAACAAGCCATTTTCTTGATTTATACGAGATTGAAAATTTTGGATTCTTGTAGAACCAATCGCCTTCTTAGAATTGGTATGCTTCATTAATGTTAAATCCATAAAGACATCATTGTTTGATTTATTAATTATCGAACAATGACTACTGTTTTGTTCATGCCAAGTAAAGTCATTAGTCCAGCTAAAAGGGTTGGTGCATGTAATATTCTCAGTCATATCTTGAAAAACCCAACCTTGTGGCAGCCAATGAGGTGTTGATGCGCGTGATCGCTTGAAGCCTTCAGCAACAGTGGACCAAGTAATAATTGAGTGGTTATCAGCTTTGTTATCAGAAGGTTTTAAATTTTGGAATAGATTATTAAATGAAGTTTTTGGAAGTATATAACCAATTAAAAAACCATTAATAAATTGTTTTTTTAAAGAGGTGTTTATAATTCTGTTATGGATAAGCCTTTGCCCGTGCAGAGCCCCTTGACTGTGACCATAGATAAAAAATGGCCTTCCGTTATTAAAGTTATCCATATAATAATCAAAAGCTTTTTCAACATCTTTGTATGCAAGATCAAGTGCTTTTAAGCCATTCTCATGATTTGAAAAGAAAGAGTAATAAGTTGCCTGACGATATTCAGGTGCGTATATATTACATGAATCATTAAAGACTGACGCTTGATTCGCAAGCATGACTTCGGTTCTCTCGTATGCTGAACTGCTTTTATCTAAATTAAAATTCCATTTCTTTTCAAAAAAGCCAGTTGGATGAATATAAAAAACATCTACATCATTTTCTTTACTAATGGAGTATGAATCTGAAGGCACAAGATATTGATAGCCTTCTAGTTCAGGAAGTGCTGCCCAATTATCTTTTAAGCTGTAATCAGGTTCTGCAGGAGACTTGGATGATACAAAGTCAGATTCAGGTTTAACAAGCTCTAAGAACTTTAGTAAATTTTCATCAGCCATTAGCTAGTTTTTGTAAATAGTATTTTTAGGTTTAGCAAAGACTTTCTCAACCATTGGAATAAAAAAGTCTAAAGGAAGCGATTCATATTCAGGATCAAAACTATTTTGGTCATATTTTTCACAAAATTCTTTGCAGTCATCAAAATAAGGATGATCTTTGAACTTGTCTCTCATGTTTTTGTCTAATCCCAGGTATTCAAAAAAGTAGTAGCCTTGAAATATACCGTGATGTTTTACGATCCAATAGTTTTTTTCAGATATAAAAGGTTGCATTAATGTGGCTGCAAAATCTGCATGATTTGAGGGAGCAAGATTATCTCCAATATCATGAAGTAAAGAACAAACAACATACTCCTCATCCCTGCCATCTCTATGAGCACGAGTAGCTGTTTGAATTGAATGAGTTAATCTATCTACCGCAAAACCCCCGTAATCATTACCCAGCATCATTAGATGATCTAATATTTTTCCAGGAAGATCAGCAGCTTCATTGATATTTGATTCAGCAATTATTGACCAATCCTCAGGGGTGCCGTCAGTCATTTTAGTGAATTTTGCTTTTAACTCTGCCATGTTAAAAGTATAACAAAAAAATTTATACTAGTTTGTTTGTAGCAGTTGAGGTGGCTATAAGGTTTCCATTTTGAAACATCTCTGCTTTAGTAAAAGCTATAGACTTTCCTTGTTTAATAATTTTACTAATTGCCTGAACTTCTGAATCCGGAACGCATGGAAGTAAAAAAGTAGTTGTCATGTCTAATGTAAGCGGTATTTTTTTAAATTGAGTAAGGTGTATCAAAAATTGTGCCATAGCAGAGTCAAGCATCCCTGCAACAAATCCACCTTGTACGATTGTGCCATTGGAATGTGTTAAATCAGTATTAGGAACAAAAACACACGTATATTCAGAACCATCATCACTTAAAAAAGCTTCTTTAAAACCAAGTACTTTTAAAAATGGAGGTGCTTCTCTGAATATTTCTTCTATTTTTTTGTTCATAATAAATGGCGGAGGGAGTGGGATTCGAACCCACGGTGCCGATGAAGGCACGACGGTTTTCAAGACCGTTACAATAAACCAGACTCTGCCATCCCTCCTATGTCTGAACTCGCTATTTTATAGCGTTTATTGCAATAATCAACAATTAATTAGATTACAAATAAATAGCTTATACGTAAAAATAAAGAGGCAATAACCGGGGAAGTATATTGCCTCTTTGAAATTTCAATCTCAAGGGGAATTGATTGAACAAGAACAATGTAATCAATCTAAGCGACAATAATGTGAAATACAGGTTATATATTGTGAGATTTTTGAAACAAAAAAAAGGGGGGCTTTAACCCCCTCTCACTTAGATACACAAAACTAATTGCTAGCAGTGTAGAATTGCTCGCACACCTCAAACTGATCATTAACAACATCATCAATTAGAAGTAACGCTTCTCTGTAGGTATTTCCCCATGCTGCACCTGCAAAATAATCATCAATTAATGCACCATGAGTATCCACATTAGAAGTAATGGATTTTAAATAATAGGTGCCAGCCTCATAAGTACCGCCACCAATAGCGACAAATAAGCCATTCATAAAGGTGTCGTGGCCAGCTGCCTGAACTTCTTTTTCGAGTTTTGTTATAACTTTTACAAGTTCAGGTAAATTTGATCTAGCAACTTTAATACGCATAGCTCTCTCATAACCAGGATCTATTCTTGGAAAGTTTTTAATTGGAGCCCATGTTGCACCATATTTAAATTTACGCATTTTAGACATCTCTTTGGGTGCTTTGCTAGGATCATATTTACTTGCTCCCTGTAATGCACTAGTAACATCAGGAAACGCACTCCACATCATTAATTGGCCTTTATAGTCCCTACCAGATATCGTTTCACAATAACCAGCTGCATCAGCACCAATAAGCTCATATAAAGCTGTATTAGACTTTACTGAATTTATATAAGCATTAGTATCCTTGGCGCTAACCATTAGAGTTGTGAATGCACCCTCTGCTATAGCACCCATACTAAAGGTTAAAACCACCATCGGTAAAAGTTTTAATTTATTCATATTAATCTCCTCTAAAAAATTTATATCTTAAAATATACCTTTAAATCAGTGAGTATTGAGCAAATTAATATATAAAAATTATATATGTAAGAAAATTTAATACCCAATAACTAAACGAATAAATATTACAGGCAATATCAATGATACTAGTAATAAAAGAAGAAATTTCCACTTAGTCATAGATTTTTAATGAATTGTTGAATATCTATTTTACACATAGAGTCTATATAAAGAAATTTAATCTACTGCTAAAATTAAGTTATTAATCAAATTTATCTATAAAAAATGAATTCATGGCAAAAAATCATTAATATTTGTTTAGCAATAATTGTCACATTATTTATTGTTATGATTGAGAAACTTGAAGACAGAGTAAAAGTCTTAGAAAGCTCTGCAACTGAAAGTAGTTTCAATAAAAATATTTCAACGCTTTCAATTGAAGATGAGTTTTTAGATTGTAACCTTGATAAAGTTTTAAATATGGAAGGTGACTTTAAAGACAATCTTCTTATATCAGTGCTAAAGAAAAATGATCAAATAAAATTTGATTCAATAGTTGCTTCCGGTGATGGTATGAATGACTATCTTAACGGAGACCAATATATATATTCTGACGATAACCCTCAACTAGGTTATATGATTAGTAATTCTAAAAAGGAGTTTCACATACACAAGCATAGTGGGGGCATGGTTGTATATAAGTGTTCTTTTTCAGAAATATTATGATAATTGATAAAAATGATGAGCTCATCTCTGAAATTTTTAAATCCATAAATTCAAAAAATATTTCTACAGAAGAATTATTAGCTCATCTAATGAAAAGAAAAGAATTAAAAAATATTGAAGATAAAAAAATAAAAGAGTCTATTAAGATAATAAAAGCTCTTAAAGAAACTTAATTGTCTTTAAGAGCTTTTAATTTATATTAATTCTCTACTTTGAAGCTATTAGCGGGAACACTAAAGCTCTTACCATCACTGTAACGAACTGTTATAGGGTTGTTCTCATAATTGTATGCTACATATGTAGTAACCCCATTTTTCTTGAATGCTACAGCTGCAGGATGATTTGAAGTTAAATCACCAGTACCAGTTTGGATATGGCCTAACTTATTAAAGGTATGAATCCAGTGATAAGTATGAGCTTTTGACTCACCAGCCTCGTTGTCGTAGTTAGATGACATAGTATTATAGTCAGCAATAGCAGCCTCCGGATCCACCATAGCTATTAAATTCCACCATAAATCACGCCACTGATCTTCAGGAAGACCAGATGGTTTGCCATTAGAAGATTCTCTTAAGCCAAGCTCAATATAGTCCATCATGTAATCCTTATACTGACTTACATGAAAGATTAATGGATTTGAAGGGAGACCTTGAATACCGAGTATGTGAGCATAAGCCGGGCTAAACCATGTTGAAAAATCTGCTCCACTACTCCAAATAATTGAAGTCGTTACATTAGGATAACCTGGTATAAAATTTTTATAATCATCGCCCACACCATTATATCCATCGATATCATTCCAATATTGCCAGTAAGCATTTGATGTGGATGTATGCAAATATATACCTTTATTAATAAGATCATCATTGCCTGTAATCAATCCATATAAAATAATTGCTCCATATGAATTTGCAGCCTCAGAGGTTGACTCATTGTTATTACCTTGAAGAGCATCAGCCTTACCATCAGCCCATGAGAAACCATTAGCAGGATCAAAATTTCTATAGGTAGGGAACATATCGTCATTGTCTCCACCTGCATAATCCCTAATTAATAATTCAATCATTGGGCCATATTGATCGCTTCCACACCAAGATTTATCAGTTCTACAAATTTCAGCTGCTGCACGAACAAAATATCCATAATGAAAGTGATGATCAGCTAATCTTTGATGAGATCCATACGCTTCTTCAATTCCAAGAATAGTATCCCAGTCATCATCGTATACAAAATAACGTAGTTCATCTATTTCACCGTCAGTTTCTGCCGTAAACCAATCTTCTAATTCAGACTTTAACCAGGAGGTTAACTCGTTAGCTTCTTGACTAAGACCAATAGATTTTGCAATAGCTATTACCTCTGCAGCTTTACCATATGCTTTACCAGACCAATAGGTATCATTAGTTATCTCTCTATTTATCCAGCTTGACTCTCCTGCATCAACAAAATCTTTGACCAATTGCTCTAAAATGCTTTGATCGTATGTATTTTCAATTGCTGGAAGGGTTGGTAATACTCCAACATAAGGCATGGTGTAATTAAAAGAGCTTGTTTCAGCAAACTTAATAATACCTCTAGCACTTCTAATTTTGTAATTTGAGGTTTGCTGATTTGAAAATTTCCAATGCATAGGATGCATGCCAACAATTGTATCGGCAGCATTACCATTTTTATCAAAATAATTATGCGTCACTGTAACAGAGTTATTTTCCCTATTAACTGAATAATCAATATCTACAGAGGCGACTATGTTCCTTGCCTTACTAACAAAGTAGTCAGACATAGAAACTCCAGGCTCACCAGATATTGTGGGTATATATGAGACAGTAAATTCTCCAGTTGAATTTGAAATACCAATTTGATCACTTGAGATATTTGTATAAGTCGTAACTCCTTCACCGGTAATAACAAAATTGTTTCTATTGCCGGCTACATTAGTCCAAACACCAAGACTATCACCACTTTCATAAAAAATTCCTTTTTCACCACCATTAGATCTAAGGGTCTTAATAATAGGGCTGCCATCATAAACTTTGAAATATACATATGGAGATCCATGAATAAACGTTGCCTCCATTACATCGGTATTGCCAGCTTTCCACATAACAGTTGCTGAGCCATCACTATAGTCCTTAAGATAAGCATCCATACTTCCATAAGCTGAATTAGCTATAGCTATACCATCAAACACTTCTCCAAATGGATCACCACCAACATATTGAGGGTAGCAATTTGCACATAATCCTCCAGCAAGTTTAAAACCGCCTGGTAGCCCCATAATTCTTGCGCCAGCATTACTCACCCTAGTCCTTATTGGATCGGCAGTAACATGAGCTCCACCGTTTGTGTCGCCAAGTTGCATTTCACCTATAAATGGAATTGATCCCCACCATCTATGTGTTGCAATAATTTTACTTGCAGCAGGCTCTACAACTTGTGGAATTACTTTTGTAGGACTACCAACTGGGGTACCATTATTTTGTCCACTTGGAATATCGCATCCTGGAACACCTGGTTCAACTACACCAGCGTTATAAACCCAAAAACCATAATCATTTACACATCTATAACTATTAAGATTTATTGATGTTGAAACACTGCCAGCACCATAAGTAAGAATGTCATAGTCACCAGTGTTTCCGCCTCCACCACCACCGCCATCATTTGGACCTGAAGGAGGAGTTGCACCCTCTTTTATGCCTGTATAACGAACATTATCGATTTGATAAACTAGGTTTTCACCAGTTTGAAAAGATGGAAAAAATACTAATGGAACTGTAATGGCTGATAAGTTTAGAGCTCCACTTTGAGACAATTTTGTAACAGGAAAATTAACCGTTTCCCATGATCCGTCAGCAATAATTCCCTCAACAGCTAATTCTCCTGAATTTTCGGAACCACTTTCAACTTTTAATAAAAACCCGTTAGGAAGATTGTCATCTCCTTTGTTCGTTACTTTAATATCGAAAGATAAAGTTCCTTCAGAGTAATCACTAAGATTAACAGAAGAAGTTGGTCCAACAACCAAACCTGCATGTCCTGCATTTGCCTTATAAACAACCTCAAGAACATTGCCCCTACTTGAACCTGAATCTACATATGACCAATCAACACTCTGACAAGAATCTGATTTACATGATTGATATCCATTAAGTTCATCAAAGAAAGATAAATTATCATCACCACCCCAAATTTCTGCAACAGCACCATCTCCAATAATATGAACATCAAGGTCTTCAGTTTGCTCACCCTCAACAACAACAGATACTGATTCTGTTACAAGTATTTCTTTAGCGCCTGTGCAAGATAAATCAAATGTATAAGTTTTGACTTGTGTTAGTTGAATGGTTTCAGTTCCATTTAGTTCTTTTGTACCATTCCAGTCTCCATCAGCTGTACATTCGGTTGTGTTTAATGTTGACCAACTTAAGGTAATTGATTCATTAGCACTAATTGATTGCGCAGATGCAGTAAATGAATCAATAGTTGGATTAGGTAATGCACTTACTTGTACATTAATAGAAGAAACTGCATTTGTTGTACCTGACGCTCCTGAACAAGTTAGTGTGAAAGTATATGTTTTAACTTCGCTCAATTGAATTGATTCGCTGCCTGAGGTCGATTTAGTTCCATTCCAGTCTCCACTAGCTGAACATGAATTAGCATTTGTTGAAGACCAATTTAAAGATATTGATTCTCCCTCAAGTATGGATGAGGATGAAGATAAAAATGATGTTATTGATGGGTTTGTTGGCGAGGGAGAATTTGGAGTTTCAGTTGAACCTCCCCCGCCACCACCACAAGAAACCAATAATATTGAAAGTAAAAGAGGGGAAATTTTATGCATTTTTATATGTATATTTAAAGATAGAAAAATTATATATGTTATGTATGTATTGTAAATAACTTATAAGCAAAGAAAGATAAAGTTATTTTTTGTAAAAAATTTACAATTAGAATCCAACAGCATGGCCATCTTTTCTTGATTCAGAAGCGCCATAATAGACACCATCTTTGTACATGATTGCCTGGTATCCACCAAAGATTCCTTTTTCATACTTAATAACATGACCCTTTTCTCTAAGTTCCTCAATGATAATATCTTTGAATGAAGATTCTAAAGATAAATATCCTCCATTAATCATAGATTCTCCAGTCGGCTGACTTGATCCAGAGTGAACTATTCTTGGCGCATCACCCGCCTCCTGAAGATTTAAATCAAAATCAATAATATTTATAGCAATCTGTGCATGAGCTTGTGGTTGGGTGGCACCACCCATAACCCCAAAACTTACAAAGGGTTTATTATTTTTAGTTATAAATGCTGGAATAATAGTGTGAAAAGGTCTCTTGCCACCAACTAGCGCATTCGCATGATTCTTATCTAAATTGAATAGCTCTCCCCTATTTTGTAACATAAAGCCCAAGCCCGGCGGAACCATACCTGAGCCCATTCCACGATAGTTACTTTGTATAAGAGATACCATATTACCCTCTTTATCTGCAGTGGTGAGGTAGATTGTGTCTCCTTCAATTAGAATGCCAGGATCATCCGTAAGAGAGGCTTTTGTTGGATGAATTAATTTACGCCTTTTTTCAGCATATTCTTTTGAAATTAAATAATTAACATCGATATTATTAAAATTAGGATCAGCATAAAATTTGGCTCTATCTGCAAATGCCAGTTTCTTTGCTTCTGTAAATAAATGAATATACTCACTACTTTGAAGACCCATACTTTTAATATCATATTTTTCTAATAAGTTTAGAATTTGTAATGCAGCTATTCCCTGACCATTTGGTGGAAGTTCCCAAATATCATAGCCACGATAGTTAGTTGATAATGGCTCTACCCACTCTGAGTGAAACTCAGCTAAATCCTCTGTGGTCAGGAAACCTCCATTATCAATAATAAAATCACTCATTATTTTTGCTATTTCACCCTCATAAAAACTTGATCTTTTATTTTTTGCAATATTTTTTAAAGTTTTTGCCAACGCTGGATTTTTAAAAACATCTCCTTTTCTTAGAGTTGAATTGGATGGCATCCAAACTTTTTTAAAATTTGGGTATTCTTTAAACCGCTCTGATGACAGCTCTAAATAATATGCAACCGTTTCAGTTATTGGGAAGCCATTTTGGGCGTATTCAATCGTAGGTTCAAATAATGATTCGAATTTAGTCTTTCCAAATCTCTCATGCAATTTAATCCAACCGTCGACAACACCTGGTACAGAAACTGGAAGTGAACCATACGATGGAATTTTATCAATGCCTTTATCTGTAAAATATTTAATACTTATATTTTTTGGAGCTGGTCCACTAGCATTTAACCCATACAATTTTTTAGTTTTTGCATCCCAAATGATTACAAAAAGGTCTCCACCAATACCATTACCTGTTGGCTCCATTAAACCAAGTGCGATATTTGCTGCAATAGCAGCATCAATTGCATTTCCACCATTTTTTAAAATATCTAAACCAATTTGTGATGCTAGTGGATGACTTGTGGCAACCATTCCGTTTTGGGCAATAACTTCTGATCTACTTGCAAATTCTTCACCAGCGATTCTATCAAATGCATATAAATTAAAAGACATTAGTAAAAAAAGTAATTTATGTTTCATATAAAAATATTCCTTATAGACTAGGTTCATTCAGAAAAAAATAAACTAGAATCGCAACCACTGAAATTAATATAAATTTTAAATTGTTATTTATTTTTGTATTTAATATAAACAATATTGAGGTGCTTATAAGTAATAGTGCAAAAAAATAGTTTACTAATTCTAAATAATACATAAGGTTCTTAATAATATTAATAACTTTAAGTTATTATTGTAAATATGGATATAATTTTGGTAGTAATGTTTATTGCATTTATTTCTGGCATCTGGGTAGCATCTGAGGATTTAGATTTAAAATATAGATTGTTAATAATTCTATTAACATCAATAATAATCCTCTTGTTAATTTCAGATGGCTATTAAATGAAGTTATACCTATGCTTTATAATACTAATTTTCCAATCTTATGTATCTGCAGAATTAAATACTTTTCACAATTGTGCTTTATCTGCTAAAGATTCTTTTTTCTTAACTGACAATTTTAAAAATAGGCCTATCAGCTTCTCAAATAATCCTATTGATGTTGAGGTTAAAAATTTACTCGCTAATAAACTAAATAAAAATGACCTTTTTTTGTTAAAAGACCTAGACAAACTTTTTGACTGGGATAGAAGAAATGGAATGAAATATATATATAAAATTTTAGAGGTAATGGATAACAACTATAAAATCAATGAGAATGATGATATTGAATTTAAGCATTACAAGAAAAAACATACCAATATTTGCATTACAATAGATTAATATGAAATATCTAATTCTAAAAACTGTACTTATCCTTCCATTTATTTCTTATGCTCAAGATAGTTCAGACCTAAAAATTAAAGAAAATATAACCCATAAATGTGCTGTTGTAATCACTTCCAGAATAAATGACAACCAAGACCCATATCAGTATGCATTAGATAGAATTAGGATGTGTAAAAAAGCAGATATCCTCTCTGTTAATAGCTTCTTAGATTCACTCACTACAAAAGTTTATTTCAATGACTTAATGAGAGGTTTTTGTGATTTTGAAAAACAAATCATTACAGACGTTAACAAAGACTCATCTAGTCTAAGTTGTGTTCATGTGGGTAAAGAAAGGCCTAGAAGAAATTTAAAACTTCCTTTAAGCCTTAATAAAAATAATAAAACTACCTATTACAAACCTGACTATAGAGGCGGCGCTCATGATCAATTTGCCCCCGGTTGGAATAATGATCCAACACCATTAAAAGAACCCGGCCCATCTGGAACAAGGCCTTAAAGTTTAGTTCAGACTAAATTACAAGCCATCCAGGCAATTGCACCAATAGATGGAAGCCACACAAGTGGTCTGATCAAAGGGATTGTATATACATTAAATACAGATCCTAGAAGATAAATTATTCTAGAAAATAACCATACATGCATTGGCAGTGAATTATCAACACCCAACTGTATAGATAGAATTGATAATGCCAGAAATAAAGGTAGCGTTTCTTTAAGATTATCAGCAGATAAGGCTAATCTTTTTGAAAGCTCTGTTTTGCCTGATACATCACCCCCAATATATGTGAAGTCCTTAAAAGGCACTTTATGCAATGAAAAAATCATTGGCAAAAAAAGATTTAACAAGGAAAAGAAAACAACAATAAATAATATATCAATCATAATTTTAAGAAAATTTAACTAGTACCTAATATCTTAATGAATATCTTAATTTTATAAAAGCTTAATCATTAAGCTCATCATCTAGAGATTTTAACTCCTCCTCATCCATATCTTCTTCATAAACAATCTCAGAATTATTTTTAGATATTAAATAAGAGGCTATTAAATAAACCACTAAAACGGTTACAAAAATTCCTATTAGTTGAAGCAACATATAATCACCTTTAATTATTGTGTCATATAATAATATATGAAATATAGGATAAAAAATGAATAAATTATTACAAATACTTCAAAATAGAACATCTCATAGAAGCCTTATAGAACCACATCCAACTTCTGATGAGATGGCAGAAGTATATAAAACTGCATTAAGATCTCCAGATCATGCTTGGTTAAAACCTTCAAGGTTTATAGAAGTTACTGGTGAGGGATTAACTAAGCTATCTGATATATTTTATACTTTTGCTAAAGATCATCTTAATATTTCTGATCCAGATATATTGAATAAATACAAAAATGCTCCTTATAGAGCTCCGATGATTGTTATATTAGTGACCAATCTTAAAGAACATCCAAAAGTTCCCTATATCGAACAAAAATTATCTACAGCAGCATCAGGTCAAAATATATTAAATGCATTAGAAATTCTGGGTTATTCAGGTATATGGAGGACAGGTAAATTAGCTTTTTCCTCTAAATTAGTAGATATGCTTGGATTAGATAGCAGTATGGAAATAGTGGGATTTTTATACATTGGAAGCAAAGAAGGTGAATCAAGAAAAATACCAGAAAGAAAAATTGAAGAATTTGTAACTAAATGGGATTAGATTTTAATTTTCTTTACTCCAGATAATTGATCCTCAAGAACCTCACCATTATTTAATTTCACATCATACGTGTCATTGGTATCTTTAAATGCTACCGAATATGTTGGCTTACCATCAATCATATGCAATGCATTGAATCCTTCAATAGATATACAAGAGTCTATTGAATTTGATTTTAGAACTTTTGCAACAAAAGGCCTTCGATTTGGCTCTTCATCATAATGTGGGCAGCAAACCCCCTCAACAAATCCCAAGCAATCTAGAATAGCAAGATCATGAGCCCATGAATCTGTAATACCTTTTTCAAACCAACAAATTGCTCCAGCGCTTACTCCGGACATAATAATTCCTTTGTCATATGCCTCTTTTAAAATAATATCTAAGCCCCAGTCTTTCCATACAGCTAACATGCTCTTGGTATTACCACCGCCTACAAAAATTATATCTTGATCAAGAATATGCTCTCTTAGATTAATGGTTCTTTTAAAAAGGGATATGTCAGATGGTATGCAATCAATTGAATTAAATGCCCTATAAAAATTATTTATATAACCATTATCATCACCAGTAGCAGTTGGAATAAAGCATACTTTAGGATTTTTTGCAGAAGATTGGCTAGCAATGTATTTTTCTATTTTTAGTTCACCTAGAGATCTACCAAATCCCCCGCCACCTATCGATATGATTTGCTTCATAATTTTTCCCTATTTTTTATTATTAAATTTTAATAATTTATTCTTCCACTTTCGAGTTAATACATTAAATTCAGCTGTTCTAACAAAAAAATCTTGAAAGATTAGATCTCTGTCAACCATAAGAATCACAATCTGGCTTATATCAGTACCAAACATTACATTATGAGCATTGGCATATGCGCATCCTTGAAGAAAATAATCCTCAATCCACTCTCGTTTCTTAATTTTTTTAGCAGTTTTAAAATCAATGATAGATGGAACCCCATTAACAAGGCCCACACAATCAGCTGTTCCGGCATACAAACCATCGAGTATAAGACCAACTTCTAACCCCCAAATTTCATTGATCGAATTCAAGCCATCAGATATAAATTTTTTAGTAATTAGGCGTGAGGTGTTTTGATCTGGAAGAGATATATCAAATTCATCCCATTGTTCTTTCTTAAGGTAATTTTCAAGAGCCTCATGAACAGCTGTACCTATATCAGTGCTTTGCTTGATGATTCTGTCAGCTTCAAGATCACCAACTCTTTGTCTCCATCTATCAATACCCTCTGAAGCATTTGATGTATTGCTTAAAACCGTTGTAACACTTGGAACTGGTTTTCCGTTTGAGTCAAGATAATGTCTCCCTGAATCAAGCTCAACCCTCTCCAACTCAGGATAGTCATATAGATTTTTTAACATAAAATTATTCTATATTAGAATCTATAAATTTAATCAAATCCTTAAAAGATTCTTGCTTATTAATTTCATTAAATACCTCGTGTCGCGAACCACTTACTAAATTAATTTCAGTTTTATGAAACCTTTGAAGTAAAAATTCATGAAGAGACATAACTCCTTTACCATTTATACCTACAGGATCTTGATCACCAGAGATAAGATAGATAGGTAGATCAAGATTTGAATTTATATACTTATCAATATCAAAAACCTTTAACATTTGATTGCTTAATTGATACCACAAAGAATTAGTTACCAGAAATCCACACTTAGGATCATCTGTATATTCATCTACACTTGCTTCATCTCTTGAAATCCAATCATTTGGAGTCCTGTTTGGGGAAAATATATTGTTATATTTTCTCATTGTGATCTTATAAATAAATTTACTATAGGATTTTTTTCCAAACAAAAATAATAAAAAGGTTACGAGCCTTCGTTGAGCTAAGATCGTTTGATTTGGAATTAAGGATGAACCAGTTAATATTAATGCATCTATATTTTGATATTTTTGAATAACTCCCATAGCTATCCATGAACCCATGCTATGTCCAATTAATATTTTATTTAAGTTAGGAAATTTTTGACTTACATAATCTAAGATATAAATTAAATTATTTTCAACATCTTCAAAATCATCAGCATTTGAAAAATAACCTGGGGTAGCTCCATCATCTATATACTTACCATGGCCAAGGTGATCTGTACATATAACATGGTATCCGGCAACATTAAGTTGTTTTATTAACCACTTATATCTATTAATATGCTCAGCCATTCCGTGGCTAATAACTACAACTCCTTTTATGGATTCAGTAACTGCAAAGCACTCATAAATAAATTTGTTATCAATAGGCAATTTTATAGACATAATTTATAATAAACCCAATCAATTATTAAATAAATGATATGAATGATATAAGCATTATTGGAACAGGTTTATGGTATCCAGATGAAATAACTACCAATGAGGAAATAGTTAATTCATATAACACTTATGTAGACAATTATAATGAGGTAAATAAGCTTAATATTGCAGAAGGAAGTGTTTCAGCCTTATCTCATTCATCAGAAGAGTTCATTGCAAAAGCTTCTGGTATTAAAACTAGAAGAATTATAGATAAGAAAAATTCACTTGATCCAGAGCTTATGAGGCCAGTAACAAAAAATGAAGATGAATCTGAACTCTCTTTGCTAGCTCAGGTAGGAATAAGTGCTGCAAAGAAAGCAATGGAAAATGCAAATGTATCTGCTGATCAGATTGATGGAGTAATATTAGGGACATCTCATTCAGGAAGAAACTATCCAGCTGTAGCAATTGAAATACAAGAGGAGCTTGGTATAAATGGCTATGCTTATGACATGCTAGTTGGGTGTTCTTCTACAACTTTTGCTATTAGCAATGCCTATACTGACATAGCATCAGGTATGTCTGATACTGTTCTAGTTATAAACCCGGAAATTACTACTCCTGGTTTAAGTTTCACAAATAGAGATGTTCACTTTATTTTTGGTGATGGATGTGTAGCAACTATATTGCAAAGAAATAATACAAAAGGATTTAAGATTCTTGATAGAAAACTTGTAACTAAATTTTCTAATAATATTAGAAGTGATCTAAGTTATTTTAATAGAACAGCATCAAATAAAAAAACTTCAGAAGAACTCCTTTTTTATCAAAATGGCAGGAGTGTGTTTAAAGAGGTTTGCCCATTGGTTGCTAAAACAATTACCGAACAGTTAGATAAAAACAATATTTCACCTGACGAGATCTCAAAGTTTTGGCTGCATCAAGCTAATAGCAAAATGATAAGATTGATTGTATCAAAAGTTATAGGTTCTGATGATTTTGATGAAAATCTAGCGCCGCTTCCTATGCAAGACTATGGTAATTTAGCATCTGCTGGATCTATGTTTGCTTTCAATTTACATAATGATCTTAAGTCTGGTGAAAAAGGAATAGTTTGTTCTTTTGGAGCTGGGTATTCAATTGGATCACTCCTAGTGGAAAAAATTTAAATTTAGCTAACAATTAAGAAGAATATATTTATAATACGACCATGGCACAATACGACGCAGTAATAGTTTTTATAATAGCAACTATATTTGTTTCCTTTTATATATTTATAGAAGCTAGACCTCATGGCTCATCTTTTATTGCGGATGTAAAAGACACTCTTAAAAGGTTTTTTAGAGTTAAATAAATTGCTCTCTAAAAATAAGAACTTAATATTTATATTTGTAATATTAGCCTTGATTCTTGGTGGTCTATCATCCAGCAATACAGCATCAGATCCTTGGTATCTGAGTCTTAATAAATCTGAACTTAACCCTCCTGGGTACGTTTTTGGTATTGTCTGGCCAATTCTATATATTTTAATGGCTATTTCAGCCTACATAACATATCAAAAAGTTTATCAACTTTTCTATATTCAGCTTTTATTTAATACAGCTTGGTCTTGGATATTCTTCTATTTCCACCAACCAATAATCGCCCTTGTGAATATATATGTGCTGATAATAATTAATATTTATATTTTATTTAAAATGTTCAATATCAGTAATTTAGCTGGATATCTATATATACCTTATATAGTATGGCTATGCTTTGCTTCCTACTTAAATCTATTTGTAGTTTTATTTAATTAGATAAATATAGATAACACTAGGCCAGTCATACAAGATGCAAGAGTAGCTCCTACAAGAGCCTTTAAGGACACTTCAATTAATTCAGGTTTCTTTTCAGGCGCCATTGCACTTATACCTGCAACTAAAATCCCTATTGAAGAAAAATTAGCAAAACCACAAAGTCCATACAATGTAATAAGCCTTGATCTATCTGAAAGTGCTCCTTCAGACAATGCTGCTAAATCAAGGTATGCAACAAATTCATTTAAGGCTGTTTTAGTTCCAAGCAACTTACCAGATATTAAAGCCTCATCCCATGGAATACCCATCATCCAAGCGATTGGTGCAAACATATAACCAAGAATAAGTTTTAAAGAAAGATCCTCTCCACCTAAAGATATTGGTATTAAGCCAAGTATTGAATCAGCAATAAAAACAAGCGCTATGAATGCCAAAACAATTGAACCAACACTTAATGCAATATTCATTCCGTCGCTTGTACCACGTGTAATTGCATCCATAGTACTTTCATATACCCTAGGAGTTTCCGAAGATTCAAAATCAGTAACATGATTGGATGGAATCATAATATTTGCATAAACAATTGCTGCAGGAACAGACAAGATAGATGCAATTAAAAAATGTTGTATTAAATTAATATCTTCAAACTTCATATCCAGTATGCTAACTAAAGCAATCATCACCGAACCGGCAACAGTAGCCATGCCAGTGGTCATTAATATTAATAATTCTTTTTTGGATAGATCTTTTAGATATGGCCTTATTAATAGAGGAGCTTCAACCTGACCTACAAAAACATTAGCTGCTCCTCCTAAACCTATAGGACCACCTATGTTAAAAAGCTTTTGACATACGATTGAAAACCCTTTAACTAAAATTGGTAAAACGCCCCAGTACCAAAGAATAGCCGTTAAACAAGACATCACGATAATAAATGGCAATATGTGAAAAGCAAAAATCATGCCGTCAGCAGGATCTCCTAGGTAACCAAACATAAAAATAGTACCCTCTTTTGTGGCTACCTTTAATACTTCAACACCATCTGCTAGGTAGGTAAAGAAAGATGTTATAAGCGGTGCCTTTAAAAGCAGTAACGCAAGAAATATCTGAAAAGCTATACCAGCAACAAGATGCTTATAGTTTATTAGCTTAATGTTATTTGAGAATGGAATAGCTAATGCTATCAAACCAATGAAACCGATCAGTATTTGTATATATTGCATAATTTAGTATAGCTTAATAGCCTTTAATCTTTCATTTAAAAAATCATCTGCTAACACACCCTTTGACTCATCATCAAAGATGTCAGATAAAAGAGTTTCTGGCGATGGGTGCATAAAAAATGGGATGCTGTACCTGGATGAGGGTTCGTTTTCTACATATTGAACTACTCTATGAGTGGTACTCTTAAGTTTCTTATTAGTTACAAGCTGCATCATATCTCCAATATTGCAAACAATTGAGTTTGTACTTGGCTTAACCTTAATCCAATCATTATTTTTATTTAGGACCTCTAATCCACCTTCTTCTGCTCCAACTAATAAAGTGATTAAATTAATATCCTCATGAGCTCTAGCCCTGTAAATATTTTCAGTATTATATACAGGTGGATAATGAATAGGTCTTAGAAGTGAATTTCCTTTAGACGTCCAGGAATCAAAAAAATGTTTATCAATGTTTAATGTTTGAGCAATAGTTCGAAGCACCCTAGTACCTATATTGTGAAGTTCATTAAATAATTTATCAAAATTATCATTGAAATCTTTTAGTTCATCTATGTTGATATTTGCAGGTATTTTATCTGAATATGTATTATCTATAATCGGACCATGATGCCAAAACTCTTTAAGATCAGCGACGCTCTCACCAACTGCAGTTTCAACACCAAAAGGAGTGTAGCCTCTAGCACCTTTAAGTGATGGGTTATGATATTTTTTTTTAGTCTCATCTGGCAGATTAAAAAAATCTTTAGATGATTTATAGCATTGATCAAGAACAGGTTGTGATAAACCATGATCAGTAATAGAAAAAAAACCATGGTTGTTAAGAGCATTATCTAACAGTTTTGTTGATTCAGAGTCACCATCTTCAATACTTTTAAAAGATAGTTCAGGTATTTGTATATCTGTATTCATAGGCATTAAAAAAGGCGGTATAAAACCGCCTTTTAATTATATATCAATTATTAGAATTTATATTTAATTCCTAATTGAGCTCTCCAGATACTCTGAGTAGCTGATATTCTGTCTTCCCAAGGATTATCAGGATTGTATCTATATGCATAACCACTATAGTCATACTTATTATCAACAATTCTTAAATCCATAACATCAAGTCTACCTGAGTAGTAACCAAATTTAACAACACCTTTCTTGTCATCAATTAAGTTAAGGAGGTTTTCAATACCAAGTGTAATCACCACTTCATCATCAGCTCTGAATCCAGGTAAAACCTGAGTTAGCTTAACATCAAGAGATGATTGCCATGGGTAATTAAATGATCCTCTAGGTTGGATTTGACCAGCATACTTTTCTAAACCATAAACATTATGTAGAAGGTTGATAACTTCTGCAGCTCTTGCAGATGCTTCAAATGAACCCTCGTCACGACATTTATAAGACCAACAAATAAGCGGATCATTAGTTCCTGTAGGTATATATAGAAGAGCTGAACTGTCATCATTTAAGTTGTAATCATAACCAAATGCTTTAGATTGATAGTCACCAGGTGATCCGGTAAACGTATCAAATGATAAGTATCCAGGTAAGCCAGACTTTCTCTCAAAGATAACTGAGAAAGTTGTTGGTTTGTCTTCACCAAAGAAATAGTGCTTAGATGTAAGAGTAGCTAGGAATCTATGTTCTGTTTCATATATAGATCTCATTGGCTTTCTGTTGTTATAGTCAATCGCACCAACCTTACCGAAGTTAGAGTTTGATGTAGATGATGTCATACCACTAAGCTCATCAATATTTTGACCTGTATAACTTAGAACAAGTCTTCCGTCACCATCATTAAAGCTTCTAGCAAAAGTAGCTGAGATAACTTCTCTTTCACCACAACAGTCGTTGTATAAACCAGCTTTGTAAGTTCTTCTTCCAGTCATATTATAAATAGGCCTTCCATCAGGAGCTGTTGCTGTTGGAACAGTAGGCTCTACTCCATCTAATGGATATCCTGTATCAATGACTTTATAGATAGCCTCTTCTTGATCTGAGAATAGATAAGTAAGATTCATATCCCAGTTTTCTGATAACTGCTTCTCATAAGTAATGTTTAATATTTTTGACTCTGGCCATTCGAAGTTTGGAGATACAAAATCAATTTTTGCACTTGTTAAAGGTGCATTAGCAATAGCTTGTTGAACACATCCTGGAAGGCCTACACCAGCAGCTGCCAATGGATTACAGCCAGCAGCAGCATAGTCTGAGTCATAAGCTGAAACTCTAACACCATCATTGGTATAAGCATTTGAGATCCAAACAGCTGGCAGCTTAGCTGAGTATGTTCCATAAGTTAGGTTTAATGAACTTGTATCATCAATTAACCAATCTGCACCAAATCTGTAATTAAGTAGATTAGTTCCATCTATACCAGCATTTGCAAAACCATATTCAGCTTCGAAATCTGGGTTTGCAGCAGGAGAATCATCAGATGAATATTCATCATATCTTAAGCCCGCTGTTAACGTTAAATTATCTGAAACAGTGATCTCGTCTTGTATATAGATAGATGATAGGCTGTATTCAAAATTAGCAGCAGCATCAGCTGGGTTTCCAGATTTTGCATTATTTGCAAAGAATGAACTAGCATTTCTGTTATTGAAATCATCCAATGAATCAAATTCCCACTGACCATCTTGAGCAACAATAAATAGGTTATAAATATCCCAAGTGGTGTTTTCATAACCGGCTGTTATCTTATGGTTATCTTGATAATAAACAGCTTTTAACTTAAGAAAATCTGTTACTGTTGATAGCTCATTTGCACTTCTGTAGATGTCAGCACCAATATATACCTCATTTCCATATGCATTATCTATGTAAAGGTTTGGTACATTTTGCCCAGCTGGAGAGTTTTGACCAGTATTAGTTTCTTTGCTTGAGTAGTTAATTTCAGTAGATAGATCATCAGACCAGTTTGAAATTAAAAGAACACTATTAGTTTCTGTTTCTTCTGTTTTTAAGTATGAAGCAGAAGTAAAGTAGAAAGAATCAAAACCGCTG
>CBFHRY010000009.1:13797-32737 GCA_965658385.1 Gammaproteobacteria bacterium | reverse complement strand
TATTATGCTAAAAACATTACTTAAATCAAAGCTGCACCGTATCAACGTGACTCAGGTTGAACTTGACTATGAAGGCTCATGCGCTGTTGATCAAGAGTTTTTAGACACTGCAGGTATGCAAGAATATGAAAAGATAGATGTATACAACGTGACTAATGGTGAGAGATTCTCAACATATTTAATCCTTGCTGAGGCTGGTTCAAAAACTTTATCAGTCAATGGGGCTGCCGCTCATAAAGTTTCGCTCGGTGATATTGTTATTATTTGTACCTATGGTGAATTTGACGAAGTTGAGTCTAAAGAATATCAGCCAACTTTAGTTTATTTTGATAAAGATAATAATATAACTGGAATAAAAAATTCTATTCCTGAGCAAAAACTTCACTCTGTTTAATTTACTCAAAATTTATTTAATCCTTGTACTTTCTGTACATTCTTTAGCTGATACAAAATTAGTTATATTAGGCTCTGGAACTCCTAATCCAGATCCAAACCGCCATGGATCAGCCTATGCAGTAATCGTTGATAATCAAGCATATTTAGTTGATTTTGGGCCAGGAGTTATCAGAAGAGCGGCAGAGATGTCTCCTGCATGGGGTGGTGATATACCCCAACTTCAGGTTAGTAAATTACAGTACGCATTTTTAACACATATCCATTCAGATCACTCAGGTGGATTGGCTGATTTAATCCTTACTCCCTGGGTTATGGGTAGAGATACTGAATTAAAGTTATTTGGCCCAAAAGGCTTAGAAGGAATGTCTAAAGGAATTATAAGCGCTTACGAGCTGGATATTTTGTATAGATTAAATGGAACTCAACCGGCAAACTCTATTGGCTATAAAACTATAGTAAAAGAAATTGATGAGGGAGTTATTTTTAAAGATGATCATGTAGAAGTAACTGCTTTTTATAATGACCATGGCGGTCTTAGAAATTCATTTGGTTATGTATTTAAAACCAAAGACAAAAAAATACTTTTTTCAGGGGACACCTCACTAAGCAATAATTTAATTAAAAATGGCAATGATCTTGATATTTTGGTCCATGAAGTTTACTCAAGTGAAGGATTTAAAACAAAGACAGATAATTGGAAAATTTATCATAAAGAACACCATACCTCTTCAATAGAATTGGGGTTAATAGCAAAAGACTTAAAACCCAAAAAACTTGTTGCGTCACATATTCTATTTTGGGGTGCTACAAAAGAATCTATATATAAAGATATAAGAAAAAACTTTGAGGGTGAGGTAATCATAGCTAATGACTTATTAGTTGTTAACTGATAAATAATGATTGACCATAAAGAACTCTACCTGTAACCTTCAGGCAACTCTTCATAAGGATAAAAATGAAATTTGATGATCTTGAATTGTCTGATCCAATATTAAGATCACTACAAAATCAAAAATATAAAGAACCAACACCTATACAGAGCAAGGTTATACCTGAAATAGCTAATGGCAAAGATGTTATGGCAGCCGCACAAACAGGCACAGGTAAAACAGCTGCTTTTGTCCTTCCTATTTTAAATAAATTAACCCATCCAAAAGAAAAATTTAAAGGCCATAGATTAAGAGCTCTTATCGTTACACCAACGAGAGAGCTAGCAATTCAAGTTAGAGAAAATATTAATACCTATAGTAAATACCTAAGCATTAGATCAACAGCTGTTTATGGTGGAGCTAGAATACACAATCAGAGATTGAAGTTAAGAAAAGGTGTAGATATTCTTGTTGCGACCCCAGGTAGATTGCTTGATTTACATAATCAGAAATCAGTAAATTTAAAAAATATTGAAATTTTTGTTTTAGATGAAGCAGATCAAATGCTTGATATGGGATTTATTCATGACATCAAAAAAATAAGTAAATTAATACCTGATAAAAGACAAAATTTAATGTTTACAGCAACTTTTTCAAACACCTTTAGATCACTTGCTAAAGAAATGTCTAAAAAAGCTATTGAAATTTCTGTTACAACAGATGGCGCTACAGGAAAAAATATTAGCCACCATGTTCATCCTGTAGACAAATCAAGGAAGGCAGAGTTATTAATTGAATTAATAGAAGTTAATAATTGGGATCAGGCATTAGTTTTCACTAGAACAAAACACGGTGCTGATAGACTTCAAAAACAACTTACCAGAGCAGATATTAGTACTAAAGCAATTCATGGAAATAAAACACAAAACAATAGACTAAAAGCATTAGAATCATTTAAAAATAATAAAATAAAAATTCTTGTAGCAACTGACGTGGCTGCTAGAGGATTAGATATTAAAAATTTGCCACAAGTAGTTAATTTTGATGTTCCAACCGGACCTAAAGATTATATACATAGGATTGGTAGAACTGGCAGGGGTGGTGAGAAAGGTCAGGCAATATCTTTAGTCAGTGCTGATGAAATTAAACTTCTAAATGATATTGAAAAACTATTAAAATATAAATTAAAAAGAATTGAGGTTGAGGGCTTTGAACCAACTCATGTAGTTCCCGATAATATTAAAAAACAAGGTAACAAAAAAAATCATAACAAAGGTGGTTTTAGAAGAAGGAAGAGATCAAGAAAAGGGTAAGTATAAATTGTTATGAAAGAAGGAATGAGCTTTGATTCAGTAATTCTTGGAGGTGGTGCGGGAGGCTTATTTTGCGCACTTACTGCAGCAAAAAGAGGTAGCAAAGTATTAGTTCTAGAGAGATCTAACAAGCTAGGAAAAAAAATTCTCATGTCTGGTGGGGGTAAATGTAACTTCACAAATTATGATGTTTCAAATAATAACTTTCTTTCAGATAATATTCATTTTTGTAAGTCTGCATTATCTAAATACACACCTCAAGATTTTATCGACCTTGTAAAAAGTCATGAAATTGAATTTGAAGAAAAAAAACATGGGCAACTATTTTGCGTAAATTCAGCAAAAGACATAGTTGAAATGCTTAAAAGAGAATGTGATAAATATAAAGTCAATATTATTACGCATGCAGAAACAGAAAAAGTTAAATTTGTAGATAATAAATATAATTTAGATATAGCTGTTGATAGCAAAACTGATAATTATTTTATGAGTGTTAAGGCTTCTAAATTGGTGGTTGCAACAGGAGCATTATCAGTTCCGACGCTGGGTGGAAGTGCCTTTGGATATGAGCTAGCCAAACAATTTGGATTAGAAATTATAAAAACTCGTGCTGGTTTAGTTCCTTTTATTTTTACTGACGTTTTAAAAGATACATTTACAAAGATATCGGGGGTTTCACATTTTTGCAAAGTCTCTTGCAATAATAAATCTTTTACAGAAGATATTTTATTTACTCATCGTGGTTTAAGCGGACCTGCAATTCTTCAAATTTCAAATTATTGGAATGAAGGAGAGACTATTAATATAAACCTTTTTCCTGATATTGACATTAAAAATTACATCCTTGAACACAAGAAAAATACCCCAAAACAGAAACTTAAATCAATATTAAATAATATTATGTCAAAATCTTTGGTTGAGGAGCTTGCGTGCATTTTTTGGAATGATTATAAAAATATTGGTCTTGCTGAAATATCGAATCAAGTCATTGAAGATATCTCAAATCAGCTAACAAACTGGGTTTTATTGCCTGCAACTACAGAAGGTTATAGAACCGCAGAGGTTACTCTTTGCGGTGTCAATACAAAGCATTTAAGTTCAAAAAATATGGAGGTAAAAAATCAAAAGGGCTTATATTTTATTGGAGAAGTTTTGGATGTCACTGGGCATTTAGGTGGCTTTAATTTTCAATGGGCATGGTCTTCGGCATATGCAGCTGGATGTGATATATAAATGCTCTCATTCAATTCTTTAGATCTCGTTTTAGGTGGAAAGGAATTATTTGATAACATTTCTTTCACTATTCATCAAAATCAAAAAATTGGACTTGTAGGCGTTAATGGTTCGGGTAAGACAAGCTTATTTAAAATCATTACTAAACAAATAGAAGTTGATCCTAGTTGTTTTAGTCATTCTCCTGATTTAAGAATTTCGTATTTGGCACAAGAGGTTAAAAGCTCTGATAAAAAGGCTATTGATTATGTTATTTCTGGTGATTATGAGTTAGTTAAAATTATGGAACAAATCGCCATTGCTGAAAAAAATGAGCAATTTGAATTAGTTGCATCACTTTATGAGCAATACTCAATTCTAGATGGATATAGTGCAAATTCAAAAGCACAAAAACTTCTAAATGGTCTTGGTTTTCAAGATACAGATTTTAATAAATCATTAAGTGAGTTTTCCGGAGGATGGCGAGTTAGACTGAATTTAGCCAAAACCCTTATGCAACCATCTGATTTATTATTATTAGATGAGCCTACAAACCATTTAGATCTTGATGCTATTTTATGGCTTGCTAATTGGATTAAGCATTTTAAAGGAGCCCTTATTTTAATTTCCCATGATAGAGATTTTTTAGATGACTGTGTTTCTTTTATTGCTCACTTGGAAATGAGAAGAATTGATTTGTATAAAGGTAACTTTTCACAATTTGAAGTTTTGAGATCTATGAAGCTAGCTGAGATCAAAAGTAATTATGAAAAACAGCAAAGAGAAATTGAACATATGAAAACCTTTATAACAAGATTTAAAGCAAAAGCTACAAAAGCAAAGCAAGCCCAAAGTCGAGTTAAATCTCTTGAAAAAATGAAATTGATTGTTCCAGCCCATATCAAATCACCATTTAAGTTTTCAATAAATGCATCAAATAAAATATCCAATCCTTTGATAGCTTTTAAAGAAGCAGATCTGGGATATGCATCACCTGTTATAAATAATCTTGAGCTATCAATATCCCCTGGTGATCGAATTGGTTTGCTGGGTTCAAATGGTGCAGGCAAATCAACTTTGATTAAGAGTATTGTTGGTGAAATATCAGTGCTAAAGGGAGAAAAGGAGATTGGTAAAAATACAAATATCGGCTATTTTTCCCAACATCAGGTTGATGATCTTGATTTAAGTATTTCTGCATTTGAGCACATACAAAAATTAGATATTACAAAAGACGAAAAGCAAATAAGAAATTATCTTGGTAGTTTTAATTTTAAGGGTGAAAAAGTTTTAGACAGAGTTAATTTATTTTCAGGTGGGGAAAAGGCGAGACTTGCCTTTGCAATTATTGCTTATAAAAAGCCTAATTTATTAATCATGGATGAGCCCACAAACCATCTAGATATGGAAATGAGACATGCTTTAACAGTAGCTATTCAAAATTTTGAGGGCGCAATATTATTGGTTTCTCATGATAGATATTTACTTAACAGCTCCGTGGACTTTTTTTACATAGTAAAGGATTCAAGTGTAAGCATATTTGATGGCGATCTTGAAGATTATAGAAATTATGTTTTAGACAAGGTAAGCGTAAAAAAAATATCAAATAATCAAGAAAGTCATGCAACTCAGTCCAATGTTTTAAATGAAAAGAAAAGATCTCTTAAAAAAGAAATTAAACAATTAGAAAAGAGGTTGGAGAGACTTAACTTAAAATTAAAAGATGCTAACGAAGAACTAGCTAATCCAAGTCTGTATGAGGGAACTGTGCACGAGAACCTCCAAGATTTAATAAGAAATCAACACGAGTTAACTAATGAGATGAAAGAATCTGAAGCTTTATGGCTATATAAAGTTCAAGAGTTGGAAGAAATTTTATAGAAAATGGCGCGCCCGGAGAGATTCGAACTCCCGACCCCTTGGTTCGTAGCCAAGTACTCTATCCAGCTGAGCTACGGGCGCTTTTATTAAAGTTTGCGGGCCTCATCAGGAAGCATAACAGGAATACCGTCTTTTACAGGATAGGCTAATCCAGCTTCTTCAGAAATTAGTTCATTTGTTTCCTCGTTGTAAACAAGATCAGATTTTGTAACAGGACAAACTAGAATATCTAATAGTTTTTTATCTAAAATAGCCATATTTTTGCAGTATACAACAGGATTAAATCACTTTATATATGCTATTGTAACCGAAATTGAAAACCCTTTAATCATGAACAATATAGAGCTTAAAGCATTAGAAGATTTTCCTTATGTCGAGCCTGGTGATGACCTTGCTAAAATTATTTTAAAATCTTTTAGAAAAAACAATATTAACTTAGATGATGGTGATGTTGTTGTTGTAGCTCAAAAAATAATATCAAAATCAGAGAATAGATATATTGATTTAAATAAAATAACACCCTCTGAAAAAGCTATTGCTCTTGCTAAGGACCTCAACAGAGATTCAAGCTTTATACAGGTAATTTTAAATGAATCTAATGAAATTGTTAGTACAGAAAAAAATGTAATTGTTGTTGAGCATAAACTTGGATTTATAAATATTAATGCCGGTATAGATAGATCTAATATTCCTCAAGATATTAATCAGGTTCTGCTCTTACCAAAAAACCCAACAATAAGTGCTAATAACCTCCGATCAGCTTTAAGTAGAAAGCTTAATAAACAAATAGCTGTAGTTATTACAGACTCAATGACAAGACCATATAGATCTGGAGTTACAAATTTTGCTCTTGCTAGTTCTAACCTTCAAAGCTTGATTGATCTATCAGGTGAAAAGGATATGTACGGTAATATACTTAAAAACACTGAAATAGCTGTTGCTGATGAAATTGCCGCTGCAAGTGGTTTGTTGATGGGACAAGGATCAGATAAAAAACCAATAGTAATAATCAAAGGTTTTAATAAAAATACATACAAAGTTAATGATGCATTAGATTTGGTGGTGTCCAGAGAAGATGATTTGTATAGGTAAGATATAATATATTTATGAATCTTAGTTTGAACTTAAATAAAATAGCTCTTCTTAGAAATGCGAGAGGTGATAATTATCCAGATTTAGAAGAATACGCTTTGAGGGCAATTGAACTGGGTGTAGATGGTTTGACACTGCATCCTAGACCAGATCAGAGACATGCAACTTGTGAAGATGTCTTAACTATTTCTAATATTTGCAAAGAACAGAGTGTTGAATTTAATATCGAAGGTAATCCATTTTCTAAAGCAACCGATAATTATGATGGTTTCGTTGAGCTTGTTAAGTTATCAAGTCCAGATCAGGTAACACTTGTCCCTGATGATCCAGATCAAATAACCTCAGATCATGGTTGGAATATAGAATCTTGCAATGAGAATTTGTCGTTAGTTATAAAAGAAATAATGAATTCCTCTCCAAAAGCTAGAATAAGTTTATTTATTGATAATATTCTAAATAACACAATTAACTTTGAAATACTTAATGCATGCATTAAGGTAGGCGCAAATACCATAGAAATTCACACAGGACCATTTTCAAAAGCTATTGCCAATTCTAATTTTTCTGTTGTAGATAATTTATTTACACTTGCTAAAAAAGCTAAAGAGCTAGGCTTAAATGTTAATGCAGGACATGATTTAAACCTTGATAATTTATCTTATTTAAGAAAAATGGATTTAATAGACGAAGTTTCAATAGGGCACGCAATTATAGTAGATGCCTTGAATTATGGTTTCGATGACACTATAAATAGATATATATCAGCTACTAAGGGATAAACATGGATATTAAACAAAAATTAATAGAACAAATAGAAGAAAACGAGATTCTAATTTATATGAAAGGTACGCCATATGAACCAAAATGTGGATTTTCAGCAAGAACAGTTCAATCACTCATAGAATGCGATGCCAAATTTTCATATGTTGATGTATTAGAAAATAATGATGTAAGGTCTACACTGCCTGCGGTATCTGATTGGCCAACTTTTCCACAAGTTTTTGTTAAAGGAGAGTTGATAGGCGGTGCTGATATTGTTACTCAGATGCATGAAACAGGTGAGTTAAAAAAATTAATCGATTCTGTTGAAGGCTAACTCTGATATTTATTAACAATAGAACAAAAAACTTCAGCAGTTACGTTAGAATCATATGCTGCTGAATGTGCTTCTTTTGAATCATAATCAATATTAAGCTCATCACATACTCTAGCCAATACAGTCTGATTGGTAGCTAAAGCACCAAGACTTACTGTATCTAATACTGAGAAGGGGTGGAAAGGCGATTTTTTAATATTATTTCTTTTAACTGCTTCATTTAGAAACGAGCTATCAAAATGAGCATTATGGCCCACTAAAATAGCTCTACTGCATTCATATTTAGTTCGAGCTTTATTGATGATTTTAAATAAGTTAGTTAATGCATCTTTTTCAGTGACAGCAGTTCTTAATGGGTGGTTAAGATTTATTTTTGTAAATTCAAGTGATTCTTTTTCAACAATGAGACCATCAAATGGTTCAATATGATGTCTAATGGTTTCACCAACAATGAGCTGATTTCTTTGTTCCTCAATCAATGTAATTGCTATTTCAAGAATTGCATTTTTAATTGGATCAAATCCCCCAGTTTCAAGATCTATTACAACAGGGAGATATTTTCTGAACCTATCTTTAAGTTTCATTCTTTTCCTTTAAAAACCCATCAATTTGTTCAGCTTTAAAGTTATGTAATTTTTTTAGATCACTAGAAAGTATATGATCCTGCATATCTTCGATTGCTGTATTCTTATCAATACCTCTGTTTATAATTTTTAAATTAATCTCTGAGCTTATATCCTTATTAATATTAGTATTATTTTTCAATTTAGCTCTTTTCTTATTTGGTTTTATTGATTTATTTAAATCAAAGTAAAACTGAGATTTATCTCTAATTTTTTTAATATCTTCATCTGGTATATCTACTAAATCAATACAGTCTACCGGGCAGGGCTCTATGCAAAGTTCACAACCAGTGCATATATCTGTAATTACAGAATGCATGAGATTAGTTGCACCAACTATTGCATCAACAGGACAAGCTCCAATACATTTTTTACAACCTATGCATTCTTCCTCTCTAACAACAGCAAGTTTATTTTTTATTGTTGGTCCATAATTTTCATCAACATTATCAAGATTCTTATCTAAAATTTTATTTAGCTGGTCTAGAGTTTCAGACCCTCCTGGAACACACCTATCATGCGGTACCCCCTTAGCTATTTGTTCTGCATATTGATAGCAACCAGGCGTGTCACATCTTCCGCATTGAATTTGCGGAAGTGTTGCATGTATTTTTTTTATTAATTCCAAGGTTATTTATCAAGAACTCCTAATTTCTCTTGTAATTTTGAGTTTGATGTTGTGTAGCCAAATGGAACTCTTTCTCCAGGATTGATTCTTTTATATGCTTCTTGAACTGCAAGGGTTGTTTCATGAAAACCTGAAAGAATAAGATCTAGCTTTCCTGGGTAATCATTAATATCACCAACAGCAAAAATACCATTTTTAGATGTTTGAAAATTTTCAGTATTTACAGATATTTTTTTACCATTTAAGTCTAGATTCCATTCAAGTATAGGACCAAGTTTTTTATTTAAACCAAATAAAAATAGTAGCTCATCAGCTTCAAAGGTTAATATTTCTTTAGTATCAAAGTTTTTAAGTGAAACTGAATTTACTTTATCTGAACCGATAATTTCCTCAATGACATGAGGTGTGTGTAGTTTAACTATATTATTTTTTACTAAATCTCTCATCATTTCTTCGGAATGTAATGCACCTCTAAACGCATCTCTTCTATGAACAAGATTTACTTCTTTTGCTATTTTTGAAAGCTCAATTGTCCAATCTAGTGCTGAGTCCCCACCACCAAATATGAAGACTTTTTTATCTGCATAAGTTTCTTTTGAGCGAACAGCATAGGTAACACCCTTGTCTTTAAACTTGTCTGGTTCTTGTATATTGGGAGGCCTTCTTGGTTCAAATGAACCAGCTCCAGCAGCTATAAAGACATTCTTTGTAATGAATGTATTATTATTATTTGTTGTTACAGACCAAAATTTTTCAGTTTCGTGATCTATTTCTTTTAGTTCTTCGACTCTTTGATTAAGAAAAACCTCATAATTAAAAGGTTTAATTTGCTCCAATAAAGCATCTACATGCTCTTGAGCAGTTTGAAAGGGTACTCCTGGTATGTCGTAAATAGGTTTTTCGGGATATAACTCTGCACATTGGCCTCCAACTTTATCTAAGTTGTCAATGAGTACGCAATTTAATCCTAGTAAACCAGCTTCAAAAACCGTAAACAAGCCAACAGGACCAGCACCAACAACTACAATATCTATCTCTTTATTCATTCTATTTCACCCTTTGGCCTTCATCTGCTCCTGAGTCAGGTGATATAAGGTATATTCCACCTTCATCATCAGATGATGCTAAAACCATTCCTTCTGAAAGGCCAAATTTCATTTGTCGAGGAGCTAGATTAGATACAAGTATCACCAACTTGCCATTTAAATCACTAGGATCATAGGCGCTTTTAATTCCTGCAAAAACTTGACGATTTCCAAGTTCACCAACGCTAAGCTTTAACTTCAAAAGTTTATCAGCACCCTCTACATTGGAGGCTTCTATAATTTTAGCTACTCTCAAATCAATATCTGCAAATTGATTTATATCAATTGTATTCTGATCTTCCATTTTATCTTCCTTTGGTAATTCGATTTTATCCAATCTATTTAAAATAGGCTTGTAATTGTTTATATTCTTATTTAATTTTTTTCCAATATCATCAAAGCTATTTTTATCAGTATTTAAAAAATCAAAAGCTGCTTTTGTAATATTTGGAATAATAGGATTTAGATATATGCTCAGATAATAAAAAGCATTTAAAGCTACAGATGAAATATCTACTGATTCATTTAATTCTTTCTTCCATGGAGTGTTTTCGTTAATGTACTTATTAGTATCATCAGCCATTTCCATTATCAATTTTACAGCTTTTGAAAACTCTCTTGATTCAAAATAATCGAGAATATTTTCTTTATTAGATATTATTTTATCAAGCAGAGGTGAATTAACTTCATCTATTAACTTATTATCATTTTTCTTTATAAATGAAGAAGATCTGCTCGCAATATTTAAATATTTTCCAACTAAATCAGAGTTTATTTTTTGAACATAATCATCGAGATTTAGATCAAGATCTTCAACTTTATTATTCAGTTTTGAGGCAAAATAATATCTAAGAGTTTCAGGATCACATATTTCAGCAAATTCTTTTGCCATAATTCCAGTTCCCTTGGATTTAGACATCTTCTCGCCATTAAGTGTTAAGAATCCATGGACATGAATTCCTGTAGGAAGTTTGTAGCGTGAGCTATCTAAAAGAGCTGGCCAAAATAAACCATGAAAATATGAGATATCTTTCCCAATAAAATGATGTATCTCATATTCAGAATCTTTACCCCATAAAGTCTCTATTGCAATATTATTCTCATTTGACCAATTTTTAGCAGATGCTATATAACCTATTGGAGCATCTAGCCAAACATAAAAATATTTATTTTTTTCACCAGGTATTTCAAATCCAAAATAGGGTGCATCTCTTGAAATATCCCATTTTTTCAGATCGTCATTCAACCATTCTTTAAGTTTATTAACTATTGGCTCTTGAAGAATTGCATTTTGAAGGAAATTATCTAATGATTCCCTTGTTTTTGGTAGATCGAAGAATATATGTTCCGTTTCTTTGATAATGGGGGCTGTTCCAGATATCGTAGATATAGGATCTATTAGATCTTCAACACTATATACTGCATTACATACGCCGCACCCATCACCATATTGATCTTCAGCTCCACATTTAGGGCATGTTCCTTTTATAAATCTATCTGATAAAAACATCTTTTCTTTAGTATCAAAAAGCTGATTTATGTTTTGCTTTGAAATAAGATCATTGGCTACAGCAGAGCTATATATATCCTCTGATATAGACTTATTTTCATCAGAATGAGTTGAATGAAAATTTGTAAAATCTATGTTGTACAGTTTATAAGTATCTTGATGGTCTTTTTGAACCTTTTTTATTAGTTCTTCAGGAGTGATATTCAACTCTTTTGCTTTTAGCATCACTGGTGTTCCATGTGTGTCATCTGCGCAAAAATATAAGCACTCGTTGTTATTTTGATTTTGATAGCGAACCCAGATATCTGTTTGAACAGCCTCTAAGATATGCCCTAGATGTAAAGAAGAATTTGCATAAGGCAAAGCCATAGTAACTATAAGCTTTCTATTGTTTTTTTTGGGTGCATTCATATATAAGATGTATTATATGTGAATTAATTTAAAATATATGTCCGTAAAAAAAATAATAGCCATTGCTTCAGCAAAAGGTGGTGTAGGCAAGAGCTCTATAACCGCTTTATTAGCTGCAAATTTATCTAAAAATTTAAAAATTGGTATCTTAGATGCTGACATTTATGGTCCAAATCAACATATCTTATTTGATGTTGAAAATAACAAGCCTGAAGTTACAGATATCAATGGGTCTAAAAAATTTATACCTGTAACAGCTCAGAATAATATAAAAATTAACTCGATGGGCTTCATTTTAGATGATGAAAAAGCTGCAATATGGAGAGGTCCAATGCTTAGCGGAGCAATAAAACAATTAATGGATTCAACAATATGGGATGATCTTGATATTTTATTTGTAGATATGCCTCCAGGTACAGGCGATGCTTATTTAACTGTATCTTCTGAGATTAAACCTGATCATGCAATATTAATAACAACACCAAATAAATTAGCTATTCACGATACTTTAAAATCTTTATCAACTTTATCTAAGCTTAAAACTAATGTCCTTGGTTTTATAGAAAACAATTTATTTCAAATAAATGTTAAACAATCATATCCGGATTTAATATCAAATGATATTAAGTTTATGGGGTCTTTAAGTTTTGATAATTCAATTCATAATTTTGATTTTTTCCGATCTAATGAAGAGATTAACCATATAACAACATACCTTTTAGAATTATTAAATGAATCTAACTAAACATATTTTAATATTAATATTTTCAATAAATATTTATAGTGAAATCAATGATCCATTTGAAGAGTCAAATAGGATATCTTTTCAAATAAATGAAACAGTTGATAGTGTTATTTTAAAACCTATAGCAGTAACATATTCCAAAGCACCAACACCTATAAAACATGGAATTACAAACTTTTTCAGAAATCTAAAAGAGGTTGATAATACTGTTAATCAATTGCTACAAGGCAAACCTAAATCTGCAGCTAATGATTTAGGCCGTTTTGTTATAAATTCGACAATAGGTCTAGGAGGTCTTATTGATGTTGCTTCGAACATGGGCCTTGAAAGACATGATGAGGACTTTGGCCAGACGCTTGGTGTTTGGGGTATACCATCAGGCCCATACATAATGATTCCAATGTTAGGACCTTCATCTACAAGAGATTTATTAAGCAGACCTATTTCATCATTTTTAGGTGGTACCTTTCACATGGATGATAACAATGTACGCATCAGTTTAACTGCATTAGATGCTATTGAAACCAGAGAGAGATTGTTAGATGTTGAGAGTCTTTTGTCTGGTGATAAATATGATTTCGTGAGAGATTCATATTCACAATCTAGAGAATATGAAATCAAAGATGGAATTGATATTGAAGACGATTTTGTTGATGATATGGATGATTTTCTAATTGATTAAAAGATCTCTTAAATCAGATTGATATGGAGAGATATCTTTTACTTTAATAGCTTCTAATACAAGCTTTCTAAAAGTTTTAGCGTGCCTATCTCCTTTAGATAACCCAAACATATGTTTTAACATTCTTGAGAGTTCATAGCCTTGAGATTCCTTGGCTTGCATATATGAAACATACTCATCGAATATATCAACTTTTGATAAATTTCTTGCATTTTTACCATATATTTCTTTATCAAAATCAGCAAGCATAAAAGGGTTATCATAAGCAGCTCTTCCGATCATGACACCATCAATTTTTTTAAGATGGTCTTTTGTTTCATTTAAGTTTTTTATACCACCATTAATAACAATATTTAGATCAGGATTTTCTTCCTTTAGTCTATATACATAGTCATACTTTAACGGAGGTATCATTCTGTTTTGTCTTGGACTCAATCCCTTCAGAATTGCATTTCTAGCATGAATAATAAAATTTTTTATTCCTGCTCGTTTAACTTTATTCACAAAGCTTTCAAAGAATTCATAAGTATCATTGTCATCAACGCCTAACCTGCACTTAATGGTTACTGGTATATCAACTGCATTCTGCATTTCATTTAAACAATTAGCCACATGATCTGGCTCTAACATTAAACTAGCTCCAAATTTACCTTTTTGAACTCTGTCTGATGGGCACCCAACATTTAAATTTATTTCATCATAGCCAAATGACTCACAAATTTTTGATGACTCAATTAAATCTTTAATATCTGACCCACCAAGTTGAACAGCTACTGGGTGTTCTTCATTATTATATTCGAGTTGATTTAAGCACTTGCCGTAAACTATTGCACCTGTTGTAATCATTTCTGTATACAAGTAAATATTTTTAGATATGAGTCTTAGTAAAAACCTATCATGCATGTCCGTATATTGCATCATGGGCGCTACACATGCTTTATGGGTTAAAGCAAATGACATTAAATGAAATAAATAATGGATAGAAACCCAACAATACTTAAAACAATTGTATACGGCAAGGCCATTAAAACCATTCTCATGTAAGACAAATTAATTAATGGCGCAAGAGATGATGTTAATAAGAATAAAAATGCAGCTTGTCCATTTGGAGTAGCTATACTTGGGATATTTGTTCCAGTATTTATAGCTACAGCAAGTTTATTAAATTGGTCTAATGTTATCGCATTCGTATCTAAAGCAGTTTTAACTTCATTTATGTAAATTGTTGCAACAAAAACATTGTCACTAATTGCAGACAAAACACCATTAACAACAAAGAAAAGTGATGGTTGAACAGATACATCTTGCATCAAAACAAAAGTTATTAAAGGTGCAAACAGCAATTGATCATTGATGACACTAACAATTGCAAAAAATACTGCTAACAGTGCTGTGAACGGAAGAGCTTCATGAAAAGCTTCGCCCAGATCATGTTCTTCTGTAATCCCTTTAAAAGAAGTAAGCAGAATAATAACACCAAGACCTATTAAACCAACTGCAGCAACATGAAGAGCAAGAGCAATTACTAACAGAATTGCGACCATTGATTCCACAACCAATTGAGCTTTTTGGTTTAGAGTAGTATTTTCTGCATCATGAATTGCAAAGTCATTAAAAATATTTCTCACAGAAACAGGCATTTGATTGCCAAATCCCGCAATTGAAAATCTTTCTATTAAATAGCATGTTATCAAACCCGCTATAAAAACAGGCATTGTTACTGGCGCCATCCTTACAAAGAATTCTACAAATTGCCAACCAGCAGTGTTTGCAATTAATAAATTTTGAGGCTCACCTACAATTGTACAAACTCCGCCTAATGCAGTCCCAACCGCACCATGCATAACCAAATCTCTTAAAAAACCTTTAAAACTTTCAAGATCTTCCAGACCAACATCAGTTAAGTTTGAATCATCTAAATGATTGTGCTCATCCTTAAAGTTTTTTCCAGAAGCTACTATATGATAAATTCTATAGAAGCCTATTGTCACACCGATGAGAACAGCAGTTACTGTTAATGCATCTAGGAATGCAGAAAGAATAGCAGCTGAAAAACAAAATAGCAGAGATAGTAGTTTTTTTGATTCAACTTTAAGTAAAAGCTTTGTGAATATGGTCAGCATGAGATTTTTCATAAAGAAAATGCCTGCTACCATAAATATTAATAACAGTATAACTTCTAAGTTATGTTCAATCTCATAAAGGACATGATAGGGAGTAGTTAATCCTAGAGCTAATGCCTGAATTGCTAAAAGCCCGCCAGGTTGAAGAGGGTAACATTTTAAAGCCAGCGCTAGAGTGAAAATAAACTCAAGTAGAAATAGCCAACCAACTATAAAACCACCATTTAAACCAAGCTGGTTACAGAACAAATAAATTATTGGATTTAAAATAAGGAAACCTATTATGGTAGACTTATACCACTTTGGTGAGTTTCCAAGAAACATTCTCTTCAGTTCATTTAACATAGAAATATATTTATTTAACTTATTATGCATTTTAAAAGATTTTTAGATTTTAAAACCAACAATTTGAATAAAAAACTTATTATTTTTAATAACAATAAAATTATTTTTGACAAAGATATTAATAATTTTATTCTTGATTACCCATATCTAAATATTGATATTGATAATTCAATTTATGTTGGAATTGGAGAAAGTGAAGATTCTATTTACTATGCAGTTGATGCTACAAATTCAAACTTTTCTATAAATGAGCAAGGTTATACTTCATTAATCGAAATTGATATAAGAAGCATTTTAGTTAAATCTTCTGCTGAAGAGATTGCATTAGTTGGTAGGGCGCAGCATTTATTAGATTGGTATAAAAATTCTCAATTTTGTGGTGCATGTGGTGCTAAGAATATGTATTCGAATAAAGAGGGTGCCTTTTATTGTTCTTGTTCTAAAAATATGTTGTATCCAAAAATATCACCTTGCGTAATAGGGATAATTTTGAATGGTGACGATATCTTATTAGCACGAAATAAACTTTTTCCAGACGGTATGTTTAGTGCAATAGCTGGCTTTGTTGAAGCCTCTGAAACGCTTGAGCAGACTTTCGAAAGAGAAATATATGAAGAAGTGGGGCTAAAGGTTAAAAATATAAAATATTTTGGCAGTCAGCCATGGCCTTTTCCAAATCAACTGATGATAGCCTTTACTTGTGAATATGAATCAGGTGAAATTAATGTTGATGGAGATGAGATAGTTGAGGCTTCTTGGTTTAATGCCAACAATATGCCAAATATACCACCTACATCTTCAATATCAGGGCAACTAATTAATTCTTATCTCGAGGGTCATTTGAAGCCCTAGTAGGGATTTCTTTTTTTGGTTTTGATTCTACTTTTATCTCTTGTATTAATGGCTTTTTCTCAATTGGTTGATTTGCTTTAGGTTCAATTTTTTTCGTTTCTTTTGTTTTCTTAGTAACTTTTTTTACATTTTTAGATTCATTTTTATGTTTTACATTTTTTGAATCAGATTTCGGTTTCTCAGATACATTATGTTTTTTTGGCTGTTGTGATTTATTCTGATTAACATCTTTAGTTTTTTTGTTAGCTGTCTTACTCTTATCAGAAATATTCTTTGAGTTTGGTTTCTTATGCACTTGTTTCTTTTTTGCGTTATTAGCAATATTTTTATTAGGTGCCTTTCTTTTTTGTTGAGGTTTTCTTCTAGTATTTTTTTTAGTTTTAGTTGGTTTTTTCTTTTCCTCTGTTTCTAATCCAGCAATACTTTTGATCCAACTAACAAGTCCCTCTTTTTTCTTTTTAGGCATCTTGGGTGGTTTAATCCCATCAACTAAAGGTTTCATTGAATTAGATTGATTTTTCTCATCTCTCCAGTCTGTATCAGGTTCAGGACTATTCGGAGTTAGCTTATAAGAATCAATTTTCTTAACATCGCTTGCCTTTATTCTAGATACTTTATAGTAGGGACGAGATTTATATGGATCTGCAACTATAATTACTCTTATATTATTTGCTCTCTCAATTCGTATGATGTCATTACGTTTTTCATTTAGTAGATAGCTTGCTACATCTGAAGGAACAAACACTTGAATTTCTGCAGTATTATCTTTGGCAGAGTCTTCACCAATAATCCTAAGAATTGATTGCCCTAATGATCTTGGACCTCTTACAAGAACATGCTCAATATCATATGATTCATTTAGTGATGGTCTTAATCTTTGTCTTGAAACTTCTAAAAGACCAAACCTTGATATGCTGGATATCTGTACCCTTGCTCTGTCAGTGAATACAGCTTTTCTAAACGCTGACTCAACTTTTTCTTGATGTTTTGAATCCATCATGTCAATGAAGTCAATAACAACTAAACCACCAACATCCCTTAGTCGTAATTGTCTAGCTACTTCCTTTGCTGCTTCTAAATTAGTTTTATATGCAGTATCTTCAATATCTTTACCTTTTGTTGATCTGGCTGAATTAACATCAATAGCTGTCATGGCTTCAGTAGGATCAATAACTATAGATCCTCCTGATGTTAATGAAATTTCTCTCTGAAAAGCTAGTTCAATTTGAGATTCAATTTGATACCTATTAAATAATGGTATTTCCTCATCGTAGTATTTAACTTTGTGAGCATGATCTGGTAATACAGCGCTTATGAACTCAAATGCTTCGTCAAATGTTGGCTTGTCATCTATAAGAATTTCTTCAATATCTTCTTTAAAGTAATCTTTAACTACTCTAACAATTAACTTATCATCTCTAAAAATAAGAGATGGACTAGGAGCATTAGCAAATGTTTTAGAGATTTCATCCCATAAAGCAAGAAGGTATGACAAATCAAGAGCTAGTTCTTCAGAGGTTCTACCTAAACCATTGGTTCGAACTATAGCGCTCATATCTTCAGGTATATCTAAATTAGATAAGGCTTTCTTAATTTGATCCCTTTCTTCACCACTTATCCTTCTAGAGATGCCACCTGACCTAGATGAATTAGGTATTAAAACCAAGAAACGTCCTGCAAGGCCAATTTGAGTTGTTAAGGCAGCACCTTTAGTTCCTCTCTCTTCCTTTGTTACTTGAACAATAATTTCTTGTCCTTCTTTTAGAGTGCATTGAGTTTTGCCATTAGAATTTTTTTCAAAGAAATCACTTGAGAGATCCTTCAAAGGAAGAAACCCATGCCTTTCTGATCCAAAGTTAACAAATGCAGCATCTAGACTACTCTCTATTCTTGATACCGTCGCTTTAAATATACTACCTTTTAGAAGAACTCTATCAGGTGATTCAGTGTCTAAATCATAAAGTTTTGCTCCATCAACAAGAGCGACTCTTAGCTCATCTCCATATGATGAGTTAATCAAAATTCTTTTCATTATATTCTCCCTATTTATAGGAAGATAAATCAGCAGTGAGCCTAA
>CBFHRY010000009.1:5089-13698 GCA_965658385.1 Gammaproteobacteria bacterium | reverse complement strand
TACTTAATAAGTCTTATTTCTATATTGCTTATTAAGTAATGCCTATAAACATAGGCATAAAAAAAACTGTTGTAATTATCTTTTAATTAATAATATAACTAGATTATCTAGTTATTTAGTCTCATATCGTATAGATTTGTTCAATGAGTGTCAAAAAAATTGTAGTTGATGAAGATAGCTCTAGTAGAAGGCTTGATAATTATCTATTGACACTTTTATTTGATTTGCCTAAATCTAAAATATATAGCATGGTCAGGAAAGGAGAGATTAGAATCAACTCTGCGAGGGTTAAGCCTAGCACTAAAATTAATACCGGCGATGAAATTAGACTACCTCCTTATGTAAATATTCCAAAAAAAAATGAGGTTCATATACCAGACAGCCTAAAGAAAACTATTTCTCAAGCTATTCTCTATGAAGATAAAAATTACATCATAATAAACAAACCAACTGGAATAGCCGTTCATGGCGGAACTGACAACAAATATGGTTTAGTAAGTGTTATGAGAGATATGTTTAGTGAAAAAGTTGATCTTTGTCATAGGATTGATAAAGAAACCTCAGGATGTTTGGTATTTTCATTAAATAAAAAATCAACTAAACATTTCAATGACTTGCTTCAATCAAGAAAAGTAACCAAAAAATATAAAGCCATACTTAAGGGAACAATTTCAGAGGATATATTCATTAATAATTACATTGGTGATGAACCGCAATTAGCCATCTCAACATTTAATATTATCAACTCTTCTGAAAATGCTTCATATGTAGATATTGAAATTACCACTGGAAGAACACACCAAATAAGAATTCATTCAAATGAAATAGGACATCCTGTAATAAATGATTCTAAGTATGGTGATTGGAAATTTAATAGATCTATTAAAAACTTTGGAAAAAGAATGGCGTTACATGCACACACAATGGAATTTACTGATCAACTTGGAAAACAAATTAAAGTTGTTGCAAAATTAGACAAAGAATTTAATGATCTTTTAAAATTATTAAATTAAAAAAAGATACCAAATGATATTCAAATTTGATAGGATACGTTTTTTTTAATAGGGTTAAATATGGCAGTTCAAAAAAGTAAGAAAACTAGATCAAGAATTGGGATGAGAAGATCTCATGATGCATTAAAAAATTCAACACTTTCTACTGACCCAGTATCAGGTGAAAGACACCTAAGACACCAAATGACTAAAGATGGTTTCTATAAAGGTAGACTTATCAAAGACCTTAGAAAGCCTGAAAAGGATGTCGAAGAAGAAAATCTTAGTTAACTATGTCTAAACATATCAGCGTTGTCTTTCCAGGACAAGGCTCTCAGTCTCAAGGCATGACTGAAATATTCTCATCTGATGAGGTCGATAACTTAGGATATAAAAATCCATTTGATTTTGATTTACTAGATATTATTAACCACGATGAAGAAAAGCTTAATAAAAGCTATTACACGCAACCTGCTTTAGTGCTTACATCTTTACTTTATTATCAAAGATTAAAAAATATTTTACCTAATCAACCAAATATCCTTGCAGGACATTCTCTTGGTGAATATTCAGCTTTAGTTGCATCAAATGCTATAGATCTGCATTCTGCTCTAAAGCTTGTATATAAAAGGGGTAAATTTATGACTGAATCACAAAATGGTTCAATGATGGCTGTGATGGGCACTACCCTTAAAAATATATTAAATGTTTGCTATCAAATTAATAAAGAAGAAAATGAAAATATATCTGCGGCAAACTTAAACTCACCAAATCAAATTGTGTTAGGCGGATTAGAATCATCAATCGATATTGCTCAAGTTAAACTTAAAGAATTGGGTGCTAAAAGATGTATTAAGCTCAAAGTAGCAACAGCATCGCATTGTAAATTATTAAATGATGCATCTAAGAAATTAGAGAATGAACTAAATTTAACCGAATTTATTTCACCTGAGGTTGATGTTATTCAAAATATAAATGCCTCAATTTCGTCAGATATCATCCAAATTAAACAGAATCTAGTCAATCAGCTAACAAGTCCAGTTCAATGGATAGATACAATGAAACAAATAAATCAACATCAAGGCATTATCATCGAATGTGGCCCTGGAAAAGTTCTATCAGGATTAGCTAAAGCAAATGGATGCGAGAATATATTATCAATGTCTTCAGAAACGTTTGAAGATGATTTAAGGAACATGTTATGAAAAATGTATTTATTACAGGTGCTTCTCGAGGAATAGGGGAGTCTATCGCCTATTACTTTGCAGAAAAGGGCTTTAACGTTGTTGGAACCGCAAGATCAGAATTTAACTTTAAAAAAGATAATTTTATTGGAAATTTATATCCAGTTCAGCTTGATGTAACAGATAGAGGATCAATGAAATCAGTATATTCATTTCTCAAGGATAAAGACTTGTTACCAAACATTTTGATAAATAATGCTGGTATAACTTCTGATCAAATTTTTATGAGAATGAAAGATGATGATTGGGATAATGTTATAGATATTAATCTTACAGGGACATTCAATATAACCAAGCTATTTATTAAAGATATGGTAAAAAAAAGATATGGAAAAATTATTAACATATCTTCAGTATCTGGTTTAATGGGTAACCCTGGTCAAGTTAACTATTCTTCATCTAAAGCAGCTTTAGGGGGCTTTACAAAATCACTCGCAAAAGAATTAGGTTCAAGAAATATTAATGTAAACTCAATTGCTCCAGGTTTTATTGATACTGATATGACAGAATTTTTAGATCATGAGGCAAAAGAATCATTAAAAAAAGATATTCCTTTAAATAGGCTTGGTAACACTGATGACATTTCAGAGTTAGCTTTCTTTCTAGCCTCTGATCAAGCTCAATATATTACTGGTCAAACCATATCCGTAGATGGCGGTTTATTTATGCATTAAAAAATGCATCTTCAAAATAAAACATGTAAAATAAGCATCTTTTTATCATGGGAGATAATATGAGCGTTGAAGATAGAGTTAAAAAAATTGTAAGTGATCAGCTTGGAACTTCTTTGGATGAAGTCAATAGTGACTCTTCATTTGTTGATGATCTTGGAGCAGATTCGCTTGATACAGTTGAACTTGTAATGGCTTTGGAAGAAGAATTTGATCTTGAAATTGCTGATGAAGATGCAGAAAAGATATCAACAGTTAATGAGGCAGTAGACTACATTAATTCTAGTTCATAAAACATAGTGAAACTACAAAGAAGAGTTGTAGTTACAGGTTTGGGCATTGTTTCGCCCATTGGAAATAATATAGAAGATGCCTGGGATGCCTGTATAAATGGCATCTCAGGTATCACTTTCAATGAAACAGGTATTCCAGATTCACCAGTATCTATAGGTGGACGAATAAAAAATTTAGATCTCAAAGATCATTTAGACATCAAGGAAATTAGACGCCTTGATCCTTTTATCCAATACTCATTAATATCATCTGCTCAGGCAGTCAAAGATGCTGGAATTGATGATTCCATCGATCATAATAGAATTGGTGTTAATTTTGGTTCCGGTATTGGCGGTATTTCCAATATTGAAAAAAACTATGATCTATTGAATTCATCTGGTTATAAAAAAATATCACCTTTTTTTGTACCTGGCTCAATTGTAAATATGACGTCAGGATTTATATCTATAAAACATGGTTTCAAAGGACCTTCCATGAGCACTGTTACTGCATGTTCAGCTGCAAGTCATTCAATTGGCATGTCTGCAAGATCTATTGCTTATGGCGATGCTGATTTAATGATTGCAGGTGGCTCCGAAATGTCTAGTACGCCATTAGGAATAGGTGGATTCATTGCTGCGAGAGCGCTATCAGAATCAAAAGATCCAATAAGTGCTAGCAAACCATGGGATAAAAATAGAGATGGTTTCGTACTAGCAGATGGGTCAGCTGCTTTAGTTCTTGAAGAATATGAACATGCAAAAGCAAGAAATGCTAACATTTATGGTGAAATAATTGGATTTGGTATGAGTTCTGATGCTCATCATATGACTGCTCCTCCTGAGAATGGATCAGGAGCTGCTGCTGCAATGAAGGCAGCTATAGTAGATTGCTCAGATAAGTTTCAAAAAATCGATTATATAAATGCTCATGGCACCTCAACTCCATTGGGTGATTTGGCTGAGTCAAATGCCATTAAGAATATTTTTAATGAGAATGTTCCTTTAATTAGTTCAACAAAATCAATGACAGGACATACTTTGGGAGCAGCTGGCGCAATTGAATCTGTATTTTCACTTTTAGCACTAAGAGACGGTATAGCTCCACCAACAATTAACTTGTTGAATCAAGACCCTTTATGTGACTTAGATTTCAACGCTCTTGAATCTAGAAAAATTAATATTAATACTGTTATGAATAATTCTTTTGGATTTGGTGGAACTAACTCATCTTTAATATTTGCTAAAATTTAGTGAATTTTTTTACTAAATCCTTTTCTTTATTATTAATAATTCCAGCTTTATTAGTTGGGCCTTATTTCTCATTTCTGAGTTACAAAAACACCAAAGCGGATGTTCTAATTATTGAAACAGGTGATTCGGTATATAAAACACTAGGAAATATTTTTCCCCTCAGCGTATTTGATAAATACTTCCTAAGACTTCACTTCAATTTAGAAAATATTAAAGATATTAAAGCAGGTGAATATTTAATAATAAATAAAACCATTGAAGAAATAATTGAAGATATTTCGAATGGTAATTATTTACGAAGGTCTATTAGAATTAGAGAAGGTTCAAATTTGTATGATCTAGAAAAAGATCTTTCCAATCATTATTTATTAAATGATTGTTCTTATTTGTCTTGCATTAATACAAAAACTAACAAAGAAGGGTTGCTTCTACCAGATACTTATTATTATTTTAGAGGCATGAAGCTATCTAGTATATATAATCTAAGTAACGAAAAACTTATTAAACTTATTGATAAATTGTGGCTTAAGAAACCACTCGATAACCCACTTAAGACTAAATATGATGCATTAATACTTGCATCAATAATTGAGAAAGAGGCAGGAAATAATGATGAAAAGTTCTTGATCTCTAGTGTATTTTTAAAAAGATTAGAAATGGATATGCGACTTCAAGCTGATCCAACAATAATATATGGATTATTACCAAATTTTGATGGAGATATTAAAAAATCTGATATTCTTAATAAAGAAAATCTTTACAATACATATATGAAAAAAGGTTTACCACCAAGTCCTATAGCTTTTTCATCAATATCTTCAATAGAAGCAGCTATTTTAGGAACACCTGGTGAGTTTTTATTCTTTGTTGCTGACTCTCCATCTTCACATTATTTTTCTAAAACTTATGAAGAGCATAAAGAGGCTATTAAAAGATATGGTGTTGATAAATGATTATTAGTTTTGAGGGTATAGAGGGTGTTGGAAAATCAACACAAATTAACTTACTTAAAGACTGGTTAAACAATAAAGGGCTTAGCACTGTTTTATATAGAGAACCAGGCTCCACTGAAACTAGTGAAAAAATTAGAGAATTATTGCTATCTAATGATTTAAACCTCTCAAATGAATCTGAGTTGTTATTAATGTTTGCTGCAAGAGCTCAGCTCGTCAGTGAAAAAATCCGTAATAATGAGGATGATGTAATACTCTTTGATCGTTACTATGATGCATCTATAGCATACCAAGGACATGGTAGGTCTTTATCGCTTGATTTAATCAAAAATTTAATACAATTTACTAATTGCCCTGAGCCAAATCTTACAATTCTTTTAGATTTAGGTGTTGAAGAGGGGTTTAAAAGAAAATCTGGTGACGTCATTGATAGGATAGAATCATCTGGAATTGAGTTTTTTAATAGAGTTAGGGAGGGTTATAAACAAATAGCTAAATCTCAGCCTAACAGAGTTAAGTTAATAGATGCAGGTCAAGACAGTGCGGTTATTCATGACCAAATTATTGATTATGTAAATGAAATTTTATGAGTATTAATTCTTATCCATGGCTTGAAAAATACTACCAAGGTATTAATTTAGCAAACCTTCCTCATGCCATTATTATTAATGGTCCAAAGGGCGTGGGTAAAAAAATTCTTTCTAAGGAGATTACCAAATTAATAATTTCTAATGAAGAAGATATTAGTTTAAACAATGACCATCTTTCTTTAATGAATACTAATACCCATCCTGATTTTTATGAAATAGACAAGGATGTAATTAAAGTTGGAGATATTAGTAGAAGGGAAAAAGATAAATGGGATCCAGAGAAAGGAAAAAAAGATGCTTTAAGTTTTTTAAATTTAACTCCATCGATTTCATCAAATAAAGTCCTCTTAATGCATAACGTTGATAGTATGACATTGAGTGCACAGGATGCTCTATTGAAGTCTCTTGAAGAGCCCGCGCCATATGCTTATATAATTATGACAACTAGCAGACCTTATTCCTTAAAAACTACTATTTATAGTAGGTGTCAAACACTAAATATTAAAAACCCCTCTAATGTTGAAATAAATTCATGGTTGAATAATAGAGGGCTCAGTGACCACAGCTCTCTAGATTTTCCTAGTTATTACTCACCTTTGATGATTTTAAACTCTATAGAAGATTCAAATGAAAGAGTTTTTAAAAATTTTGTAGAGTCATTCGATTTATTTCTCACTAATAAAATAAATCAAACAGAATTTATAAAATCATTAAATGATTTAGACCTAGATTTAATTGAGAAATTAAATTTTATAATCGAGATGCTAAAAATACTCTTATCATCTCAAATCTTAAAAAAGCCTTTAAATGGAATATATAGATCTTTTGGTAATTTTGAATTTAGTAATTTAAAAATATCCAATATTATTAACGACATTAATGATTTGAAGTTTAACTTCTATAAAGTTAAATCTATAAATGAGTCACATATATTCAATTATTTGTGCAGTGACATAAAGTCATCCTTTAAATAACTGTAGTACCTCCATCGATTACGATTGTTTGCCCATTAATATACTCACCACTTTTAGAGGCCAGCAAAACCGCCGCTCCAGCAATTTCATCAGGAATACCAATTCTTCCCATTGGAGTTGATCTTAGAACTGTTTTTAATATATCTGGGTTGCTCCACAAGTCTTTTGCAAAATCAGTTTTAATCAAACCTGGAGCTATTGAGTTAGCCCTAATATTATTTTTACCAAACTCAGCAGCAATATTTTTAACTATCATTACATCTGCGGCCTTACTGATATTGTATGCTCCTAAAATAGATGAGCCTCTCAATGCAGCTATGCTCGAGACAATAATAATTGCACCATCATTTCTTTCCACCATCTCAGGAATCACTAAATTACTTAATATCTGATTCGATCTAATATTATTATTCATTACTTTATCAAAAGCCTCTATAGGCATATCAAGCATTGACCCCATATGAGTATTAGTAGCAGCATTGCATACTAGAACATCTATTTTTCCAATTGTTTCTCTTGTTTTTAAAACCAAATCTTCTAGCTGCTCTTGATGACTGATGTTACAAGGTATTGGATAGGCAAGTTCCTTGCCTAAATTACTATTTATCTCATCCGCTGTAGCCATGCAGGTTTCAGAAGTTCTGCTGGAGATAATAACTTTTGCACCATGTTCAGCATATCTAGTTGCTATTGATTTACCTATACCTTTAGAGGAACCAGTTATAAGAATACTTTTACCAGTTAAATCGAATAGTGACATTTTATATACTCCATGCATGATTAAATTATTAATATATTATAAGATAAATCATCTTAATTAATCGTTTATATAAAAAGGTATCTGTCTATGTTTGATAAAGTAGAAATTTATTCAAAGTCAAATTGTTCATATTGTGTGATGGCAAAAAACTACTTTGAATCTAATGGAATAGATTATATTGAATACAATGTTGAACATATGCCTACATTCAATGAGCTTCTAGAAAGACATCCAGCAGCAAGAACAATGCCACAAATTTTTATAAATGATGATTTAATTGGTGGTTACACAGATTTAATTGCATGGTTGGAAAAAAAGGAATAAATAATGGAACAGTTTAACGATTTTTTAATTTTACTTGATGGTAATTTAAGTGGATCTTGGTGGTTTCCAATATTACTAGTAGGTACTGGAATATTTTTTACTATTTATCTTGGCTTCCCGCAATTTAGATTTTTTGGTAAAGCATGGCACTTAGTGTCTGGTAAAAATAAAAAAAATGATGAGGATGATGGTGAGACCACTGCTTTTGAAGCATTAACAACTGCAATGTCTGGAGCAGTTGGTACGGGTAATATAGGTGGGGTTGCTCTTGCTATATGGACTGGTGGGCCGGCAGCTATATTCTGGATGTGGATTACTGCGGTATTTGGTATGACCACAAAATTTGTTGAAGTGACCCTAGGTCATAAATATAGAACAAAGCTTGAAGATGGAAGCATTTCAGGTGGTCCAATGTACTATATAGAAAGTGCATTAAATATGAAATGGGCTGGTATTCTATTTGCATTCTTGATGATGATTACTGCAATTGGTTCTGGAAATATGCCGCAGATCAATAATATAGCTTTAGTTATGACTACTGAATTTTCTGTACCGAAGTTATGTACAGGTTTGTT
>CBFHRY010000009.1:0-5079 GCA_965658385.1 Gammaproteobacteria bacterium | reverse complement strand
GTTCTTAGGAACTCTATTATGGGTAATAATAATTGGGGGTATTAAAAGGATAGCTTCTGTTGCCAGTAAAATCATACCGATTATGGGAATGATATATCTAGGAGGAGCTTTAATTATAATTATTGAAAATTATCAAAATATCATCCCTTCCTTTAATGCCATTTTTTCTCAGGTATTTTCTGGTTCAGCTGCGGTAGGAGGCTTTTTAGGAGCAAGTTTTGCTATGAGCTTGAAATATGGTGTTGCAAGAGGTTTGTACTCAAATGAAGCAGGTCAAGGCTCTTCACCAATTGCTCATGCATCATCTAAAAATAAATCCATTGATCAGGGTGTTGTATCAATATTAGAGCCATTTATAGATACTATTGTTGTGTGTAGTGTTACTGCATTAGTTATTTTATCTAGCGGAGTTTGGACCCAAAAATTTGATACTACTTTTGCAAAAACAGATATGGTTATTGTAGAAGGTGTGTATAGCGATCAAAAAAATGCTGATGGTTCCTTTGTTTACCCAAATCATATAAATGAACTTACAAAATATGTTCAATCAATAGATTCTGATGTAAATGAATATACAGGAACAATAATTGTTGAATCAGGTAAGCTTGCAGACTCGGATATCACAATACTTCATTCTAGATCTATTGCTGAAGATATCAAATTTACAACTAATGATAAATCTTTATTCACAGGCTCTTTAAACATAATTGATGGAAAAATATCAGAATCAATAGTTCTTGAAGGAAAATCATTGGTAAGCTCTGCTGAGCTTACAGCCAAGGCATTTTCACAAGGAGTAATGGGAGAGTATGGCGGTAAGTTAGTTGCAATAGCTTTACTTTTATTTGCTTTCTCAACTGCTATTACTTGGTGTTATTACGGTGATAGGTCAACTGCATATATTTTTGGAGAAAAGGGCGTCTTTTGGTATAGAAATTTTTATGTTTTATGTTTTATATTAGCTGCTGTTATAGACACAACTATTGTTTGGAATATTGCATATGTTGTTGTTGCGCTTGTTTCGATTCCTAACTTAATTGCTTTGTTTGTTTTAAGGAAAGAAATGAGGGAATTAACTAATGAGTTTGTAGAAGATAACTGATATAAAAATTCTAATATTAAACTTATGAAGCTATACCAAAATTATTTTATAACCATTTTTGTAATTCTCTTTATTATTTCTTGTGGTGGAGGTGGAGGATCAAGCTCATCAGATACCTCCCCAGTTGGACCATCAAACCCTTCAATAACCAACTTTGTTTCTGATAAAGATTCTATTTTTACTAATGAATCAGTCACATTAACGTGGTCCACACAAAATGCTAACTCATGTGATAGGAGTGGTGATTGGGATGGAATAACTTCAACTAATGGTTCATCTTCTATTGTTCTCAATCAAGTAAAAACTTATACATTCAATCTTACTTGCAGTGGAGCAAGTGGAACACAAAATGCCACAGCATCTATTTCTGTTAATGTCTTACAAAGTACTAGTAATGAAGTTGGATTTGAGATTTATAATGAGGATAAGGATTCATATTGTAAAAACCCTCAAAATGACACTTCAAGTTACTGGATTGACCATTTTGATTCAAATATCCTGGACCCAAATATTTATTCCTATCAAACAGGTAATGGTTTCATGGCAGGTGATAGTTATATAGCTGGCTGGGGAAATAATGAGGTTCAATATTATACAAGCGACCAACCAAACTCTGCTAAAAGCTACAATCCCTCAACAAATACTACTGAAAATCTCTTTATTCAAGATAGCAAATTAATAATTCAACCTATATACGATATTAATAATAAATTTGAAGATCCATATTGTATTGGTAGAGACTGTAGTACCACTTGGGATCATACATCGGCCCGAATAATTACTTCTGCCTCTAGTAACGGTAATGGTAGCAAAGGAAAGACAATAGGAATTAATACAGAAGTAACAGCTTGTTTTAAGGTTCCAGCTGGAACAGGATTCTGGCCAGCAATATGGTTGCTACCCCAAGGTTTCATAGAAGGCACTAAGTCATGGCCTAGAGATGGTGAAATAGATATTATGGAAGCAAGGGGAAGGGTGCCTGGAAGAGTAGGTTCCGCTGTTCATTGGGGTCCGCCAAGAGAATTATATTCAGAGGAAATTCAAGTTCCATTATCTGTTAATTTTCAAGACAAGTTTCACTCACTTACTCTTGTAAGGACTCAAAATTCTATAAAGGTATACATAGATACAATTACTGAACCTTTTTATGAATTCACCTCTTCAAATAATAGAATCATGGATGATTATTGGCCATTCAATGAAGATTTCTATTTGTTATTCAATGTTGCTTTAGGCGGTAATTACGATTCTGGAAGGCTTGATAATAATGTTTTATGTGCAAATGCAGATTGCACAAACCTTTCTGATCCGACCAAGGGCCAGTTACAAATAGAATATATTGAAGTTAAATCTATTGATTAATACTTCTTTGCTCAAGCTTATCAATAACATCTCTTATTGATAAGTTTTGATTTCTTAGTAATACCAATAAATGAAATAATAAATCAGCAGATTCATCAATAACTCTACCATCATTAGTTACAGCACTTATTGAAACTTCTCCAGCCTCTTCAGTAACTTTTTTTGCTATTTCTTTTATTCCTTTTTGAAATAGTTCATTTGTATATGAACCACTTTCTTTATCGAGTGCTTTTTTATCAATAATTTTTTCAAGCTTTGATAAAAAATTAATATTTCTAATATTTTTATCATTGAAACAGGTAACAGGCCCTTTATGGCATATAGGACCCATAGGATCAGCAAATATGAGAATAGTATCGTTATCGCAATCTATAAATATTTTTTTTAGAATTAACCTATTTCCAGAAGTTTCACCCTTCATCCATAATTTTTGCTGTGATCTGCTATAAAAAGTAACAAATCCAGTTTCTTTGGTGCGCTCTATTGATTCAGCGTTCATATAGCCAAGCATCAATACATCAAGAGTCTTATAATCCTGAATTATTGCGGGCAATAAACCATTTGAATCAAGTTTAAGTTTATCGGTATTCATGTTTTCCTTATATTAATCTTTTGTTTAATCAAATCTTCTTTTAAATCTTTTATAGTAATGATGTCTTTATGAAATATCGATGCTGCAAGACCTCCAGAAGAATTAGTTTTATTAAATAAATCAATAAAATCTTTAACTGATCCTGCACCCCCAGAGGCTATGAGGGGGACATTTATAAATTCATCTAAATACTGAATTTGATCTATATCAAAACCATTTCTCTTGCCATCTTGATTCATGCAGTTTAAAACTATTTCGCCAGCTCCAAGTTCCTGAACCTTTATAACCCAATCTATAGTATTTAGATTTGTATTATATTTTGTTGATTCGCTTCCTGTTTTTGCATATACAATGAAGTTATTATCTTTTTTAAAACTATCAATACCTACAACAACGCACTGACGTCCAAATTCATTTGATAAATCTTTTATCAAATTAGGGTTTTGTATTGCTGGTGTATTAATGGATACCTTATCAGCACCTGCGTTAAGAATTTTTTTTGCATCATCAACAGTTTTTATTCCTCCAGCAACACAAAAGGGGATTGAGAGATTTTTGGCTATTTCCTTAACCCATTTTACAGATACTATTGAATCATTTGTACTGGCTTTAATATCATAAAAAACAAGCTCATCAGCTCCCTGATCATTATATTTTTCAGCAAGCTGAACTATTGATCCAACTCTAACATGATTCTTGAATTGGACACCTTTAACTACTTGTCCATCAAATACATCCAAACAAGGTATTATTCTATTTGTTAACATTTAGTAACTCTTTTAAAGGAATATTATTTTCATATATAGCTTTACCAACAATACATTCACTAGCACCAAGCTTTTTCATAGTTAAAACATCATAAATTGAACCAATACCTCCAGATGCAATAAGATTAATATTAGTATTTTTGAGAATTTCTTTATATGTATTTATATTCGGGCCTTGAAGTGTTCCATCTAAACTTATATCAGTAGCTAGAACATTATGAATCCATTTATTTGATATAAGAAAATCAAACAATGAGATTTTTGAGTCAACTGCCCAGCCGTGAGTAGCAATGATAGGAATGAAATTAATTAATTTAAAATCCAATGCAAATATAACCCTATCAATAAACTCTGATTCTTTTAGTTCTAATAAAAACTGATTATTTTCAATAGCAGCGGTTCCAACAATTACTCTATCTACACCAAGTGATATTAAATTTTTTACTCTTTGAATTGATCTAATACCTCCACCAACTTGAATTTTTAAGTTTCTTAATTTTGCAATATCCTGAATAATTTCTAGGTTATCTAATGAATTAGTACTGGCTGCATTTAAATCTATAATATGCAAATAATCAAAACCATGTTCAATAAATTTCTTAGCTTGATTAATGGGATTTGAATCATATTTTGTGACATGATTAAAATCACCTTTGAGTAATCTCACGCATGATCCATCAAGAATATCTATAGCAGGTAAAATTTTCATGACTTTAAAATAAAGTTTTTAAGATATTTATGACCAATATGTGATGATTTTTCAGGATGAAACTGGCATCCAATAAAATTATCTTTTTGTACTTCTGCAACAATATTTTTAGAATATTGAGATGTTGCTTTTGCATACTTGCAGTCATGTACAGCATAACTATTAGCATAATAATAGTAGCCATTAAGATAGTCATTATTGTGCCAAGTTACTAAATTCCATCCCATTTGGGGTGAAGGAAAGCTAGAAGAGGGTTCGAGTTTTTCAACTACGCCTTTGATTATGCCAAGGCATTCAGTATTTGATTCTTCTGAAAAATCAAATAATATCTGCATTCCAATACAAATTCCTAAAATTGGCATCTCTGAATTCTTAATAAATAAATCAAGGTTAGATTTTTTTAAGTTTTTCATTACTCTATCAGCAGATCCAACACCAGGAATAATTAATTTATCAACATTCTTTAATTTATTTTGATTATTTGTAATAACAGGTTCATATCCCAGTCTATTGATTGAATAAGCTATTGAACTTAAATTTGCACCAC
>CBFHRY010000008.1:27132-33454 GCA_965658385.1 Gammaproteobacteria bacterium | reverse complement strand
CACCTGACATAAGAACATATAGGAAGTGTGAGTCACCTCTAACATATGCCCAAAAATCATTTGAGTCACCTCTTATATCTAAATCTATGTGAGAATCTTGTACATCATCACTTGCATTACCACTTATATCTACTATGTTTGATGAGCCTGTGACATCTATATCGTAATAATGACCATCTGCGCCTGTATCTGGTAGATCAACTCTTAATTTATTTGAGTCACCTGTAGCAGTATAATCAAAGGTCATATTAGAACCTTTGAATTTCATATCGCCAGTGTCATCTGTTTCGTTTGAATTACCTAGTTGTTTAATTATGATAGTTAGATTAGGACCATCAATTACAAAAGGTGATGATGTGGATATACCAAACTTATTTGTAGCACCGTCTTGTTTTATATAGACGGATCCTGCACTTGTTTGATTATCCTGTTGAATATATACGGAATTACCTGCGAAACTATTATTTAGTGTCGCTAGAAGAATCACTATCGCCATCATTATCTTTTTCATCAGCATTCTCCTCCGTTTGTTTATCTACTTCTTCCCACTCTTTTTCTGTGGATTGTTTTTCTAATTCTTTTTCTGTTTCAGTTAAGACTTTATTCTTTGCTTCTTTTTCTTTCTTGTAGTCCTCATAGGTCTTCTCTTTTTTCTTCTCACCTATGTCTATGTGAATATCATTTGTAGTATCCATGTAATCTTCAATATTAGTTGGTTTTGCAACATATATTTGGTTTCAAAACTCTCTCATTTCTATCTTAATATCCTGTGCCTTGATAATAAATTTAATAAGCTCTGTTTTTGCAGGTGTAATTGTTCCTCTAGTATTAAGAAAGCTCAATCAAGACCCAGCAATTGCTGGGTCTGTTGTTGTTACAACTGTAACTGATGTTATTGGGTTTCTATCTTTCTTAGGTTTGGCAACAATTTTCTTAATTTAATCTTTTTAAGACAGGGTCTTCGATAGTACCATCTACCTTGAAAGCTATTGATGAAGCTGCATCAATGCTCTCCTCAAATAGATCTTGAAATACAAGGGTTCCAGCGACCGCAGGTATTCCTCCAAGGATTGCAGCATACCAAGGAAGATTTTCAGAAACTTTTATACGCATAGACATATCTAAATTTAGATCATTTAGATACCCATCATTATTTTTTACTATTTCTCCCACCCAAAGCATTTTAGCCTCATCAGTTTCTATTGAGATTGGATTTGATATTAGGCCTCTTTTGGTACTAAAAATAATATCTCCAGACGCTCTGGTTAAAAAGAGAGAATCTCTAGACGAAGATCTATTTGAATCTATGTTTTTTATAATTGCATCTAAATTAAGAATTTTTAAAGCATTCAAAAAAGCGGAACTAGTAATATCATTTTCCACAGTGAAATCTTTAGTTAAGAATTCAACTTTTCCTTCGAGATTCTTAAGATCTTCAATGCTATTCCATTGAATGCTTAATTCTGTATTTAAGAAATCAAAATTATAATTAAGCGAATCTTTTATAAATTTTGAGCTGCCATCTATTTCAAAAGAACCTTTTATTTTATATAAATCATCTGAAGTGGAATAACTCACAAATGCATTTTCTACTGAATCTAGTGGATAAATATTAATGTAATCACTCGTAATATTTATATCTTCTATGGTTATCAAGTTTTTGTTTCTTAATATATAGAAATCTATACTTTCAAATTTTTCTCCAGCAATTGATATGTCGCTTCCTTGTATTCGCATATTTATAAGCGATGAGTCATTAATGTTGGATGTAACTTGTCTAGTTCGTGAAATAAAATTTAAATTTTCTATAGATGTTTTATTCAGGATAACCTTTGAGAAGCCAGTATTATCAACAATTAGCTCACCATTTAAACCACTGCCTTTAAAATTGCCAAATAATCCACTTTTTTCAAAATTTAAGTTAATGAATTGATCAACAAAAGAGTTATTAAGCATTTTAAACTCTTTAGCACGCAATGTAATGGTCTTAACAAAAGATTCACCATCTCCAGCTGTATCAAACCTAACAGATGAAAAGTCAAAAATATCTAGATCTAGATATATATGAAACCCATCTTTTTCTTTAATATTCCCTCCATAATCACCAAAGATAAAATACCCCTCTTCTCCAGCATGGCCTATGTATGCTTTAAATAATTCATTAGAAATCTCATAAGTCGGGTCTACAAGACTAGGTATCTTAATTGATGTTAATAAAGGCTTTCCTATAGGCTTAGAGATTTCATCTATTGTTGAAAATATATAGGTTTCTTTAAGATCAGTATTCAAAGATAGTGTTAATTTTTGCTCAGGTGTAATTTTAAAACTTGTTTCAAATGACTCTTTTCCAGAGAGGCTAAAATATGGATTAGGATTGATTAACTTTTCCATATCAATATTGAAAGAAGAAATTAACTCAAGACCCTTGTTTCTGATATAAAGGACTGAGCCATTAATATCTTGAATTGCATCCTGCAATGGTAAGCTAGATGAAAAAGAACCGTATAAGCCACCATTAAGATCCGAGTATAGTCTTGAATTTATGGCACTAACTAAATATCCAGAATTAAATGTTAAGTTAGAATCAAAGATATCAATTTTATAAAATGCCTTATTCTGAAGTGAGTTGGATGGATCAATAAAGCCTCTGCTTGAAATATTTGTTTTTAAGTCAGCATATTTATAATCGGCCTTCTTTATTATTCCAAGTTTATCCAAATCTTCAGCAAATAAATTATGCGTACCTTTGTAAAAAATTTTATTATTTTTGTTGATTAAGACATCAAGTTTGGAGAAATTAATGTCATTAATATTTCCATTGTTTAATTGAATTGAATTATTGCCACCAAGAGACTCTATTGAAAATTTAGAGGAGATTAAATTAAGTTGATTGGTTTTTATTTTAAGATCATGGCCATTTATTAAAGAGTATTCATAATCATTTGATTTTAGGTCATCACTATCTCTTAAATTAATAGCTTCATAGCCAACGAGATGGAATCTCTTAAAAAATAAGTTTTTATTTAATATAAGATTGAATAAATCAAACTTAATTTCGATTTCTTCTATCTTTATCTGCTGAACATTACTTGAAATAGAAATATTTTTTGCAAAAATACCCGGAGTAGTAAATAAATTATCAATTTGAATAAATTCAGATGAGATCACATAAGAATCAATAAAAAGCTTATCTATAATTAATAATCCTGTTTGTGGCTTTGATGTTAAAAGAACTGAAATAGTTATTAACAATATTGCTAAAAATGATAAAAGAATAGAAATTGTAAGGAATATTTTTAAAGATATCCTTTTTATAATGCTCATTTTCTAAAGTCTCCTATTTCTAAAAAAAATAGGTCTATAAACCCTTATTACTGAAAGTATAAAGCTTAAAATCGAGTTAGTTACAAATGAAACAAAAAGTATCAGATAAGAATAATTACTTATATTAATAAATAAATGAGTAAGTCCGATATAAACCGTTGCTATTATTCCAAAAAAAATTGAAATCTGTAGATATGAAAACAACCTGAATACATATTTATAACTATTTATGATGTAAGTAGTAATTAAATAAACTAAGGCATTTAGACCAATATAGCTTCCACTGATCAAGTCAACAAAAATACCAATAAAAAAGGAGGCTGTTGCTGAGAATGCAATATTACTTTTGTAAACAAAGTATGAGTATATTAAGAATGATAAGGGAATAATAATTAAGAAATTAACAAGAAAGGTGTTTATGTATGCCTCTAGGTTTATTCCAATGACAATATAAAATAAAATTTTTGTTAGGCTTTCTTGGTTCACTGACTCACCATGATTGCAAAAAAGTTATGCTCAAGTGGGTTTGCATGAAGTTTAAATCTCACTTGCCTTTGAATTTCATTGAGCTCTCTAATCTCTATAACTTTACCTAAATATACTCCTGCTGGAAAAATACCTCCTAAGCCGGATGAGTAAAAGTCTTGTCCCACCTCAAGAGGATCTTCCCAAATAAGTTTGCTATATAAGCAAGTCACAATTAAAGGTTTTCCAGAACCTTTGGCATTACAATAAAAGTCTTTTGAGACTATTGGAATATAATGTCTGGTATTGGATAGAAGCATTACCTCTTGTATGTTATTTAAGTCGCTTATGACTTGGCCAAGTATGCCGCTTTCGCTTATTACCGGACGCTGAATAAGATTATCTTCTGGTTTTGAAATAGTTCTGATTGACATTTTATGATCGTCACAACAGAAATAATTTTGAGAATCAAAACTTACCAACTTCGAGAATATTGCTTTGTTTAAGCTATCTTCTTTTTCGATAAAGTTCTCTAGTTGGTCTTCCTCTAGAAAAAACCCTTCGTTATTAGAAATAATAAATTTTGAAATGTATTCTTTATTAAGTTGATCTCTTAGTTCATTATTTTCTTTTTTTAAAATTGATTTTGATTTTAGATTACTTGGTATAGATGTTAAGGGATCTAAAAAGTAATCGGTAACAATAAATTTTGAAGTTAATATGGTTGAATTATAAAAATTTTTTGGCTTTGAAAATGTATTAAATTTAAAATCAAGATAAATGAAAAATGAAGCTATAAAAATATAAATAGCGTATGAAAAAATTGAAGTATTAGGCGTATTCATCGCCATCTAATTATTCTGATGAAAGAAGATCTATATTATATTTATCCATTATTTCTAGAGCCTGACCTCCCCCCCTGGCAACACAGGTTAGCGGATCTTCAGCAACTATTACAGGTATCCCAGTTGAATTTGCGATAAGCTTATCTAAATCTCTCATTAAAGCTCCACCACCTGTCAAAACAATTCCTCTTTCAGCAATATCAGCTGCAAGTTCCGGAGGTGATAGTTCAAGTGCATTTCTTATAGCTCTAACAATCCCATATAAAGGATCTTTCATTGCATCAAATGCTTGCTCGCTATTGACTGTAAATGTCTCAGGAATACCTTCTGCTAAATTTCTTCCTGTAATAGACATCTCTTTTTTTTCGGATTCAGGAGTCGCGCAACCAATAGTATATTTGATTTTTTCAGATGTAGACTCACCAATAACACACCCGTAATTTCTTCTAATCCATGAGGTGATAGACTCGTCCATTTTATCTCCGCCTATTTTTACAGATTCAGCATAAACAACGCCATTTAAAGATAAGATTGCAATTTCAGATGTTCCCCCACCAATATCTACAACCATGTTTCCACTTGCCTCTTCTACAGGCAACCCAGCACCTATTGCAGCAGCCATTGGCTCTTCTATAAGCTTGACGTCCCTGGCACCTGCACCCAAGACTGACTCCCTGATAGCACGTCTTTCAACTTGAGTTGATCTGCACGGAACACATACCAAAACTCTTGGGCTTGGCTTGATAAATCTTTGTTCATGAACCTTTGCAATAAAATGTTGTAACATTTTCTCAGTAACCTGAAAGTCAGCAATAACACCCTCAGATAAGGGTCGAATAGCTTTTATATTTCCTGGAGTTCTTCCAAGCATTTTTTTTGCTTCTGTCCCAACAGCAACAACAGTTTTTTGACCTCTTGACTCTCTAATCGCAACTACAGAAGGTTCATCTAAAACTATTCCAACATCTTTTGTGTATATTAATGTGTTAGCAGTTCCTAGATCTATAGAGAGATCGTTAGAGAAGTACCCTCTTATAGTTTTAAAAATATTGAAATCCACGTTTTTCCTTAAAAAAATAATGTTAATAATACTCTAGTTGAGTTAATATTCAGCATCTAAATAATATAATATCCTATATATGGACAAGAAAACAGTTTCAACTATATCTTACCTATCAAGATTAAAATTAGACGAAGATAATCAAGATAAAATCACCTCAGATCTTGAAAATATAATCAAATTTGTTGATCAGCTTAATGATGCTAATGTTAATGATATAGAACCATTAACCAGCCCCCTTGAAAAAGTAGCCAAAACTAGGACTGATGCTGTTACGGCTGAAAACAGAAAAGAAGAATTTTTAGAAAGAGCACCAAAATCAAATGAAGACTATTTCCTAGTGCCAAGAGTTGTAGAATGAGTATTCGTTATAAAACTATCAAAGAATTAAGCGAAATGCTTAAAAATAACGATATTTCTTATCCTGAGCTAATTCAAGAAACATTTTCTTTGATTGAAGAAAATAAAAATTTAAATTCCTTTGTTACTTTAAATAAAGAAAATGCAATTTTAAAAGCAGAAAACATAAGCAAAGAATCTCATTCTTTATTGAATGGAATCCCAATTGCTCAAAAAGATCTATTTTGCACTAAAGATTTAAGAACAACTTGCGGATCAAATATGTTGT
>CBFHRY010000008.1:0-27034 GCA_965658385.1 Gammaproteobacteria bacterium | reverse complement strand
TCAAATTTTATCCCTCCTTATTCTGCAACAGTAATAGAAAACCTTGAAAAAGCAGGCTGTATTTCTGTTGGTAAAACGAATATGGACGAATTTGCTATGGGATCTTCAAATGAAACTAGTTACTTTGGTAATGTCCTAAACCCATGGGGCCATAACTTAGTTCCGGGAGGAAGTTCAGGAGGATCTGCTGCTGCAGTTGCTGCTGGTATTGTTCCTGCAGCGACAGGAACTGATACAGGTGGCTCTATAAGGCAACCGGCTTCTTTATGTGGTATTTCTGGTTTAAAGCCAACCTACGGAAGAATATCAAGATGGGGGATGATTGCTTTTGCTTCAAGCCTTGATCAGGCTGGACCAATGGCAAGAACTGCTGAAGATTGCGCAATAATGCTTAATCACATGTGTTCACATGATCCAAAGGATACAACTTCATTAGATGAAAATATCCCTGACTTTACCTCCTCAATTAACGATCCAGTAAAAGGAACCAAAATTGGAATTGTGAAAGAGTTTGATTTATCAAAATTAGATAAAGATGTTGTTAAAGTTTTTGAAGAATCTATTAAACACTACGAATCTTTAGGAGCTGAATTTGTTGAAGTGTCTTTACCCAATATATCTTTATCTGTTCCAACATATTATGTTGTTGCTCCAGCAGAATGCTCATCAAATTTATCAAGATTTGATGGAGTTAAGTTTGGGAAAAGGTCAGAGTTAGCATCAAACTTAGAGGAGTTGTATATTAATACGAGATCTGAAGGCTTCGGAGATGAAGTCAAACGAAGAATCCTGATTGGTTCATATGTTTTATCAGCAGGTTTTTATGATGCTTATTATAAAAAAGCCCAACAAGTGCGAAGACTTATCAAAAATGACTTTGATAGTGCTTTTAAACAAGTTGATGTAATCATGTCGCCAACAACTAGAGGCGCTGCATTTGAGGCTGGGTCAAAAGGCAGTGATCCAATTCAAATGTATCTTGAGGATTTGTTTACAATTCCTGCAAATTTAGCTGGCTTGCCAGCTCTATCAATACCTAACGGAATGATTGAATCAAAGCCTATTGGCCTGCAGCTAATAGGTAACTATTTAGATGAGCAAAAAATTCTTCAAGTTGCGCATAACTTCCAAAAGTCATCTGACTGGCATTTAAAAACACCAAGTGGGGACATATCATGACTTGGGAAACTGTGATTGGTCTTGAAATACATGTGCAGCTATCTACAAATTCTAAGCTTTTTTCTGGAGGCTCAACTGGCTTTGGTGCTGAACCAAACACGCATGTAGATTTAATTGATATGGGTTTGCCTGGTGTATTGCCTGTTGCTAATAGAGATGCATTCCATAAAGCTATTAGATTTGGTCTCGCTACAAATGCAGAAATCAATCAAACTTCATCATTTGATAGAAAAAACTATTTTTATCCTGATTTACCGAAAGGATATCAGATTACCCAGATGGCAATGCCTATTGTTGGTAAGGGTACAATAAAAATAGAAACTGAAGATGGTGAAAAAATTATTAATATTACAAGGGCCCACCTTGAAGAAGATGCAGGTAAATCAATTCATGATCTTTTTGAAGGAGAAACTGGTGTTGATCTTAATAGAGCGGGGACACCTCTTCTTGAAATAGTTTCAGAACCTGAAATATCTAATGCTAAAGAGGCAGTAGCATATTTCAAAGCAATAAGACAAATCGTAACTTTCCTTGATATATGTGATGGAAATATGGCACAAGGCTCCATGAGATGTGATGTAAATGTCTCTGTAAGAAAAGAAGGTGACACAAAACTTGGTACCAGAGCTGAAATAAAAAATATCAATTCATTTAAATTTATTGAAAAGGCTATAAACCATGAGATTGCTAGACAGATTAAAGAAATAGAAGCTGGAAATTCTGTTGTTCAAGAAACAAGATTGTATGACAGTGTAAAAAATGAAACTAGATCTATGAGATCTAAAGAAGAAGCAAATGACTATAGATATTTTCCGTGCCCAGACCTTTTGCCAGTTGTTATATCAGATGATGAGCTTAATGAAATAAAAAGCAACTTGCCAGAGCTACCTGAACAAAAAATTAAAAGGTATACGACTCAAACCAATCTAGATGAATCAGAGGCAAGAATTATTGCTGCATCAAAAACAATGGCTAATATATTTGAAGAAGCTTGTGAAAAAACTAATGATTCTAAATTAGTTGCTAAATGGCTAGTTGGTGATGTGAGTGCATTGCTTAATAAAGATAACATTGATATTGAGGAATCAAAGCTATCTTCCTCTAACTTTGCAAAATTAATAGAAAGGATTACAGATAATACGATATCAGGAAAAATTGCTAAATCTTTATTAGAAGAAATTTGGAGCTCGGGTGATGATGTTGATGCTATTATCGAGAGCAAAGGTCTCGTTCAAATTCAAGATGAAACAGTTCTTGTGAAAATTGCTCAAAGTATTATTGATAACAATCCAAATCAGGTTGAGGCCTATAAAGGCGGTAAAGACAAGCTATTTGGTTTCTTCGTGGGACAGGTTATGAAAGAAACCCAAGGCAAAGCTAACCCTAAGAGTGTCAATGAAATTCTACAGAAGCTATTAAGTTAAGCCTCTTTAGAGCACGAACATAGAAAGGGTTTCTGCAATATATGCTGGCTTTTCAACCCCTTTAATTTCCATAGTAACTTTTGTTTTTGCTAAAAACTGTCCTGGATTTTTTTCAGTAATATCCAAACATTCCATTCTGATCCTTACTTCAGAATCAACAGGAACTGGACTTAAAAATCTAACTTTATCTAAACCATAGTTAAGACCCATCTTCATTCCTTCAATTACTAGGCCCATTCCTTGGGAAAACGGAATTCCAGCACATAATGAAAGTGATAAAAACCCATGAGCAATAGTAGATCCAAATATTGGGTTTGCTTGCTCAGGATCAACATGAATGAATTGATTATCGAGAGTAGCTTCGGCAAATTTATTAATTTGCTTTTGATCAATTTTGATCCAATCTGATAAACCTGTTTCAGTTCCAATTACAGATTCAATTTCTGAGGGTTTGACTATTTTTAACATATTAATTCTCCATATATAGGTTTTCGTACTTATCTCTTAATTCATATTTTAATAGCTTTCCAGTAGCTCCATGGGGAAGCTCATCTGCAAATACAACCTCATCGGGTAACCACCATTTTGCAACTTTGTCTGTTAAAAAATCTATAACATCATCTTTGGTTAAAGTATTTCCATTTGTAACTATTACCATAAGAGGTCTCTCATCCCACTTAGGATGAGGCAACCCTACCACGCAAGCCTCCACAACATCTGGATGGCTAACAGCAGCATTTTCTAGGTCAATGGAGCTTATCCATTCACCGCCAGTCTTAATGACATCTTTTGCCCTATCAACTATTGTCATATAACCGTCTTCATCAATAGTTGAAATATCTCCGGTATCAAACCATCCGTTTGCATCTGTGGCATCTTTTTCAGCTTTAAAATACCTTTTAATAACCCATGGTCCACGGATTAATAGATGCCCTTGAGACTCTCCATTATGAGGAAGGTCATTTCCTGAGTCATCAACAATTTTTAACTCTACGCCATAACATGCTCTTCCCTGCTTTAATTGAAGGTTATACATTTCTTCTTTTGGCATTGATTTCATTTCAGGTGTTACTAGATTTGTAGTGCCTAATGGGCTAGTTTCTGTCATACCCCAGCCTTGAATTACATCAATATCATGAGTTTCATGTAAGTCTTTAAGCAAAGACAATGATAATGCTGAACCACCTATAACAGTCTTTTTAATTGATTTAAGTAATAAATTTTCAGACTTACAGTAACCCAATAAACCCATCCAAACTGTAGGAACTCCAAAAGCAAATGTTACATTCTCTGAATCAATTAAATCATATAATGGCTTTCCTTCCATTTGCATTCCAGGCATTACAATCTTTAATCCTACAAGTGGTGCATAGAAAGGTATGCTCCAAGCATTTACGTGAAACATTGGTACAACCATCAAGATTACATCGCTAGAATTTACATCTAAAGATGATATTGCAGTAAGCGCATGCAGTGTATTAGATTTATGAGAATATAAAACACCTTTTGGATTTCCAGTTGTACCAGAGGTATAACATAATCCACAAGCAGCATCTTCATCAATCTGCGGCCATATAAAATTTTCATCACCATCTTCAATAAACTCCTCATAAGAGATTACATTCTCCAGTGAGCTACTTGGAACTTCAGCTTTATCACATAAAACTACAAATTCTTTAACATTAGATATTTGATCCTTAATAGCTTCCAATAAAGGAATAAAAGGTGACTCCACAAATATAACCTTATCCTCAGCATGGTTAATTACGTATACAAGCTGCTCAGGATGAAGTCTAAAATTTAATGTATGCATTACCGCACCAATACCTGATACACCAAAGTATGCTTCAAGGTGTCTATATGAATTTAGAGCCAGTGTTGCAAGAATATCTCCTTCTTTGTAGCCCTTTTTTAGCAAAGATGAGCCAAGCTTTCTTGATCTAATACACACCTCAGCATAGTTTGTTTTGTGAACTTCTCCAGATATAAGTCTTGAAACAACCTCAACTTTTGGTGAATTTACTCTAGCATGCTCAATGATTTGGGCTACATTTGGTCCCCAAGATTGCATATTACCTTTCATGTTTCCCCCTCTATGAAATTATGAAATATCTGTATTAATATAGTATAGATAGATAAGGAAAAAGATAAAGAGCTATTATTTTGAAGCAATACTTATCCTTACATGACCCTGGTAGTCAATAATAGTATTTTCAGGTTTAAGTAAGTTATTGCAGAATATGTTGTTTACTTCATCAGCTTGATCATATCCATGCTCCATAACTATCTTGCCCCCATCTTTTAAAATAAGATAAGCATCTTTGCAGATTAAGTCTATGTCATTGAGTCCATTTTTATCTGCAATGAGTGCGGTAATTGGCTCGTGTTTTAAATCACTTAGGTGAGGATCATGCTTTTTAATATATGGCGGATTACACACAATATAATCAACGGAGTTTTCTTTTATTGCTGATCCCCAACTCATCTGAATTGGAGTGATATTGTGACACTTATGCTTTTTGATATTGCTAACTGCGACAGATAAAGGATCCATGAATTTATCTGATATGAAAATATCAAAATTATTATCTATGTAAGCCAAAGAAATACCAATACAACCTGAACCAGTTCCCGCATCAAGAATAACTTTGTTGCCAGAAACATTTTCTTCAATGAAATAATTTACTATGAGCTCAGTCTCAGGCCTTGGTATTAGCACTCTATTATCTACAAAGAAATCTCTCCCATAAAATGAAGAAGATCCAATAATGTAGTCGTTTGGAGTATTATCTTTTTTTAATTTAAAAAAACTTTCTATTTGATTGAGTGCAAAATTATCTACTGGAACATTCTCATTCATATATAACTTTCTTATATCAAGATTAAGCTTATATTTAAGAAAATGTATTAATCCATTAAAAGCATCATCAGTCCCAGGAAGTCTCTTGGAAACATCTTCTTTTAGGCTCTTAAGGTTTATATACAACTATTCTTCTTCAAGTTTAGAGAGCATAGCAAGCTGATTTTCTGCTAACAAAGCATCACAAATGGACTTTATGTCACCATCCATAATCTGATCTAGATTGTGCTGTGTTAATTTTATTCTATGATCGGTCATGCGACCTTGAGGGAAATTGTATGTCCTGATTTTTTCACTACGATCTCCGGTTCCTACAAGTATTTTTCTCTCACTAGCTATACTTTCTTGTTGTGAATCAATTTCTTGTTGCTTTAATTTAGCAGCAAGCAGTGATAATGCCTTTTCCTTGTTTTTATGTTGAGATCTCCCATCCTGACATTCGACAACCAGCCCAGTTGGAATATGTGTCAATCTAACAGCAGAATCTGTTTTATTTACATGCTGGCCCCCAGCTCCAGATGCTCTAAAGGTATCAACCCGTAAGTCATTTTTATCAATGTTAATATCTTGTACCTCTTCTACTTCAGGCAATATAGCAACTGTACATGTTGACGTATGAACTCTTCCTTGTGATTCTGTCTCAGGCACTCTTTGTACTCTATGCACTCCTGATTCAAATTTTAATACTTTAAAGACTCCTTTCCCCTCAAGCTTTGCAATAACCTCTTTTAGTCCTCCTTGCTCTGCTACCCTAATATTAATTTCTTGAAGAGCCCAACCCTCTCTTTCTGATAATCGAGAATACATTCTATAAAGGTCACCAGCAAAAATGGCGGCTTCATCGCCTCCAGCTCCAGCCCTAATTTCTAAAAATGCAGATCCGTCATCTGCAGTATCTTTTGGCAATAACATCAATTTTAAATCTTGTTCAATAAGTTCTGGTTTATTTGAAGCGGCTGCGATTTCTTCTTCAGCAAGCTCAACCATATCTTTATCATCTGAACCCAGAAGCTCTTTAGCCTCTTTTAAAGATTCATCCAATTGCATGTACTCTTCATACTTATTGACAATAGGACTGATTTCAGAAAATTCTTTATTTAATGCGGTATAGTTTTCAATATCATTGACCACCTCAGGCGAAACAAGCATATCCTGAATTTCAATTAATCTGTCTTTGAGTTTGTTTAATTTGATAATCATAGACTCATGCATCGAGGTACCTCTTCACCATAGAATTAACTATATGCTTATCAATAAGGTTAATTTTCTTAATTGATTTAAATGAATCATCATAGAAAGTATTATTCTTTAAGAGATTTATTATTAAATCTTTGTGATTATTTTCTATACGGAAAGATGCCAATTCTTTGTCAGATAAACTATCTAGTAATTTAATAATTTCTCTATTTAGAGAGGATTTAAAGTCTACATCTCTTAATTCGAGCATAACAGCTTGAGTTTCTCGAACAATCATATTTAGAGCTTTTTCAGCTTCTATTTTTCTTTGGCCAAGATTATCTTGAGTAATTTTTTCAATATCATCAATGCTATATAAGTAAACTCTTTCAATGTCTTTAACCTCCTCTTCAATATTTCTAGGTACTGCCAGGTCAATTAATAACAATGGTTTAGCGCCTCTCTTTGAGAGAGCGTTTTCAATTGCGCCCTTTCCTATTATTGGAAGTTCAGTAGAAGAAGAAGCAATCACTATATCAACATCTTCAAGTGATGAATGAAGGTTTGATAAGGGAGAAGAGAGAATTTTATAGGAATCAGAAATATATATCTCTTTTACACTTCTGTTAACTGATGTAATATTTTTTATTCCTTTATTGTAAAGATTTTTTATTACGTCTTGCGCAAGGGATCCAGCACCAAGAACAAGGATTTTTTGTTCTGATGGGTTTTCAAATATATTCTTAATGAGCTTAAGTGAAAGACCGCTAATAGATAGAGGATTGACTCCTATTTTGGTATACGTTCTGACTTTCCTTACAATTTCTATGGCTTTATCTGTATATTTAATTAATTCAGATCCCATTACATCGATTTTCCTTGAAACTTGTATGGCATTTTTATATTGACCAAATATTTCTTGCTCCCCGAGAACTTGAGAGTCAAGACCTGAAGCTACTTTACACATGTGCACAAAAGCATCCTCTCCTTGAAGAAAATAAAACTGGCTCTTACTTATATTATCTATGTCCAGCAATTTACTAGACTCCTCAAAAAAGCTATTTACTATATCTATATCTCCAAAAAGATATAGCTCACTCCTGTTACAGGTTGATAAGCCAAAAATTGAGGTAATTTGGCCTTCAAATCTCTCTTTTATTAAGCTATTTAATAAATGTTGGTTAGACTCATTTATAATAAATCTCTCTCTTTCAGAAACATTAGAGGTTCTGTGATTTATGCCAAATAATTGTAATTCCATATATAAAATTAAAGTTTTTAATATATTGCTTGTTTTATTTATGCTGAATTCATGTATTACTAACCCGCCTATTGTAAAAGAAGATCATACTTATAAAGGTAAATTCTCTTTTAGCACAACAGAAACTAGTTCTGCATTTAATGCCCAAATAACTAAACAACATAAAAAGCTAATTATACAGGTTAGTAGGCCATTTTTTGGCAATGTAGCCAATTTAAGTATTTATCAAAGCGGAAGAATAGAGTCTTCAAAGCAGCTAACGATTGATCTTGAGTTATCCGCTTTGGAAAGTAGAAAACTTTATTCTTGGTTTAAGGGATGTTTACAACAAGAAAATATAGATAAAAATGGTAAATATTTATTCTTAAAAGAAAATAGCTATAGATTAATATGTAGCAGCACACAGTCAAAAATTTACTTTGAACTCAAAAGTAGTAATTTTGAATTATCAGGTTTTGTTAATTGAAAATGATTGAAGTTAAATCACCAGCCAAGATTAATCTATATTTAAATATTATTTCCAAACTTGATAATGGATATCATGAAATTGAATCAGCATTTCAAATTATTGATCTTTGCGATGTCATTAAATTCTATCCAAACTCAAATGGAATATGCATAAATTCAAATGAAGATATAAAGCTTGAAGAAAATATTATTTTTAAAGCAGCGCATTCATTAAACTCCTTTACTAATCAAAATAATTCAATACAAATTGAACTTAATAAAAAAATACCTCTCGGTGCAGGCCTTGGTGGAGGAAGTTCTAATGCAGCCTCAACATTGATTGCTCTTAATAAAATTTGGGATTTGAATTTAAAGCATAGTGAGTTGATGAGATTAGGCAAAAACTTAGGTTCAGATGTACCATTTTTTATTAATGGTAAAAATGCGTTTGTTGGAGGTATTGGCGAAAAGATAGAAGAAAAAGAGTCAATTGATGAAAAAGTAGTTCTCATTTATCCAGAAATTCATTGCTCATCTGCTTTTATGTACAAAAAATTTGATGATTCTTCCAACGAACACGAGGATAATTCTCAGAACTCATTTTGGAGTGTTTACAGAGACATATTTCCTGAGATTAATAATTTTTACATCAATAATATTGATGATGTTGAAATCTGCCTTTCAGGAAGTGGCTCTTGTATGTTTATTAAGTATAAGAATGATGAGGAATTAGAAAAAATTTTAAAAATAATTCCTCCAAGATGGAGATTCTTTTTGACTAAACCATTACAATATACGCCCCTTTCAAAGGAATTTAAAAGTTTTGGGGTGTAGCCAAGCGGTAAGGCAACGGGTTTTGATCCCGTCATGCGTAGGTTCGAATCCTACCACCCCAGCCATTTAAGGTTAGCTTATGAATGTAAAAAAACTTGACCTATTTACTGGAACAGCAAATCCAGAATTAGCTAATGAAGTTGCATCAATACTGGGCACGGTGGTTGCTCCTGCAGATGTTGGCTACTTCTCTGATGGTGAAATTAAAGTTCAAATTGAAGATAATGTTCGTGGCCATGATACTTTTATTATTCAATCAACATGTGCACCTAGTAACAAAAACTTAATGGAGCTTATGTTACTTGCTGATGCATTAAAGAGGTCCTCTGCATCAAAAATTACAGCTATAGTCCCATACTATGGGTATGCTAGACAAGATCGAAGAGTTAGGTCTGCAAGAGTTCCAATAAGCGCTAAGGTCGTTGCTGACATGTTTTATAGTGTTGGTATCGATAGAGTTTTAACCATTGACCTTCACTCTGAAACCATACAGGGTTTCTTTGATATGCCTGCAGATAATATTTATGCAACAAGATTAATGGTTGATGATATTAAAGACAATAATGAAAGAAATGAAATTGTTGTTGTCTCTCCAGATGTTGGAGGCGTAGTTCGTTCAAGAGCTTTGGCAAAACTTCTAGATGATACTGACTTGGCTATAATTGATAAAAGAAGAGCTGCTGCAAATCAATCTGAAGTAATGAATATTATTGGTGATATTGAGGGTAAAGTCTGCATTGTGCCAGATGATATTATTGATACAGCTGGAACGCTTTGCAATGCAGCAAATGCGCTGAAAGAAAAAGGAGCTAAAGCTGTTAAAGCATATATTACGCACCCTGTTTTGTCTGGACCTGCAATTGAAAGACTAGAAAACTCATCAATTGACGAGTTAGTTGTAACAAATTCGATCCCATTGTCCCACGAAGCACAAAAATGCAGTAAAATACGCGTCATTTCGCTAGCATCTACTATTGCAGAAAGCATTAAGAGATTGAGTCGTGATGAATCATTAAGTGAAATTTTTATATAAGAGGATATTATGAGTGAGCAAATAATTTTAAATGCTGATCCTAGAGAGAGAACTGGATCTAACAAAGCACGCGTTATTAGAAATATTGACGGTATGGTGCCTGCAATTATCTATGGTGCTGAAAAAGATTCATTAAATATCAAGCTTAGACTGAACGAATTAACTAAAGCCTCTCAAAATGAACTTTTTTATACTCAGGTTCTTCTTATCAAAACAGGCGAAGAAGAAGAAAAAGTTGTTTTAAAAGAATTACAGAGAGACCCTGCCAAAGGCAAATTTCTTCATGCTGATTTTCAGAGAGTTTCAAGTAAAACAAAACTTAAAGTAGTTATACCTGTTAATTTTGTAAACGAAGATGATTGTGAGGGCATCAAAAATGAAGGTGGCGTAATTTCTAAATCAATTAGAGAGATTGAGATTTTATGCTCTGCTGGAAATATCCCAGAATCAATTGACGTAGATATAATTGAACTACCTTTAGGTGGGTCCATCAGACTAACAGAGTTAAATCTTCCAGAAGGAAGTGAGATTCCTGGCCTTGATGAGACTACGGATCAGATGATTGTTTCTATTAATGCTCCTAGGGCAGTAGTTGAAGAAGAGCCTATCGTTGATGATGAAGCCGAAGGTGAAGCTGTGGAAGCTGCTTCAGAAGATGGTGAAGATTCATCAAGCGATGATACAGGCGAAGGCTCTGAAGATTCATAAAGTAAAATAACATGTTCGATCTATGCTTCATAGGGCTTGGAAATCCAGGCACAAAGTATGATCACACTAAACATAACATTGGAAAAGACTGGTTAGTTGCCCTGTCTCAAGAGTTCGATCTTACCTTTGAGCCTAAGAAAAAATTTGAATCATCAATAGCTTCATCTCATGATAGAAAAATTCTATGGGTTGTACCTGATAATTACGTTAATAACTCAGGATCAACTGTTAAGAAGATAATTAAAAATAATAATCTTGATATGAAAAATATTATAGTTCTTCATGATGATTTGGATCTTAATCCTGGTGATGTTCGCCTTAAAATTGATGGAGGTCATGGGGGTCATAATGGCCTTAGAGATATTTTCCAAAAAACAGGATCAAAAGAATTTTTAAGAATAAGAATCGGCATTGGCCATCCTGGTATGAAGTCTGAAGTTAATAAATGGGTTCTCAGTAGATTTAACCCAGCTGATAAAGAATGTTTAAAAAAAGGTTATAACAAGCTAATGGGCGCTTTCAATAAAATCTGCAATAGAGAATTTGCAGAAGCGCAGAAATACCTTCATACAAACTAACATGGGGTTTAAATGTGGAATTATTGGACTACCAAATGTTGGAAAGTCTACCTTATTTAATGCTCTGACTAATTCGTCAATTCCTGCTGAAAACTTCCCATTTTGCACTATAGAGCCAAATGTCGGTAAGGTTCAACTTCCTGATAATCGATTGGCAGAAATACAAAAAATTGTTTCGTCTGAGAAAATTGTTCCTGCAACATTAGATCTGGTTGATATTGCTGGATTGGTTAAAGGGGCATCTAAAGGAGAGGGTCTTGGCAACGCATTTCTTTCCAATATTAGAGAAATGAATGCTCTAGCCCATGTTGTGAGGTGCTTCGAAGACAAAAATATTACTCATGTAGATGGTGAAATTAATCCGGTTAAAGATGCAGAGATTATTAACCTTGAATTAATAATGGCTGATTTAGAATCTGTGTCAAAAAGAGTATTAAAGTGCGAAAAGCTTCTTAAAACTAATGATAAGAAAAATAAAGAACAATATGAATTACTTATTGAGATTAAAAAAGATCTTGAGTCTGGTAGTTTGATAGATATAGATAAATTTTCTAATGAAGATAAAAAAATTGTTAATCAATTTCAACTATTAAGCACTAAACCTATTTTTTACATCGCAAATATATCTGAGGATGGATCATCGGATGAGCAATTATCAAAACTACAAAAGTTTGCATGTGAATCTAATGTAACTGTAATACCGGCATCAATTAAAATTGAACAAGAAATAGCATCTCTTGAAAATGAGGAAAGAGTTGAGTACTTAGAGCTCATGGGAATGGATGAACCTGTGTTAAATAAAATTATTTTTAAAGGTTATCAAATTCTAGGATTGGAAACATATTTCACAGCGGGCCCAAGTGAATTGAGAGCATGGACTGTACAAAAAGATTCTTTAGCGCCAAAAGCAGCTGGTGTAATACATACCGACTTTGAGAAGGGTTTTATTAAGGCTGAGGTTATATCTTATTCTGATTATATAGAGTGTAATGGTGAACAAGGTTCAAAAGAAAAGGGTAAATTAAGATTAGAAGGTAAAGATTATATTGTTAAGGATGGAGATATTATCCACTTTAAATTTAATGTTTAGATGAAAATTATATTGACTATAGATTAGATATAATTATCATTCATCCTACACTTGGCTATGTAGCTCAGATGGTTAGAGCACAGCACTCATAACGCTGGGGTCGGTGGTTCAATTCCACCCATAGCCACCATTTTATTTGCTGAAAACGAATTAAGGACTTCATCTTAGTCGATGAAATTTTAAAATTGTAAATACTAGTCTTTTTTAAAGTAGCTAAGAATTATTATCAAAGATACCAAAGCAAGGAGAGCATCTTCCCCTAGCATGTTTAATATTTTCGAAACATTATTATAAACGTCGCCTACAAATGGAGTATCTACACCAAAAATTATTCCAAGAAGAAGAGATACTACAACGAGTGGTATCAATAATTTGGTAATCTTGTTTAGAAATGTTGTGAGGCTTGCTATTGTTACTTTAAAGTTCATTATTTTTGTCTCTCAAGTTTAGGAAGGGCTTAAGCCCTTCCTAATTGGATTCTTAAGTAATTACTTAAGTAGGCTCATTAGAACTGCTAGTACTAGAAGTCCTACAACTCCACCATTAGCAAGATCGCTAACTAATGCAGTTATATTTCCAATAACATCTAGACCTAATATATCACCAAAAGCTAAGCTTCCAACAATTCCTAGACCCAAAATGCCAGTTATAACAGTAGTTAGATTACTAACTAAGTCGCCTATCATTTTCCATGCATTATCCATAATATTTCCCCCCTATAGGTTTTTTTATGTTTTGCAGATCATATAAAACCATAAATGGGGATTACTGGCAAATATTATTAAATAAAAAATTCTCAAAATTTGACTTTTGAGAATTTATATTTTAGCTAAGATTATTTATTCTGATTTTTCTTCTGAATCAGAGGATTCTTCAGATTTTTTTTCTTCAAGAGCTTTGACTGAAAGCTTCATTTTGCCTCTGTCAAAACCAATAAGTTTAACAGTTACCTCATCACCTTCTGAGTATACGGCTGAAACACTTTCTGTTCTCTCGTGAGAAATTTCAGATATATGCAATAAACCATCTTTACCAGGAAGAATGTTAACAAAAGCACCAAAGTCAACAATCTTTACAACTTTCCCGTTATAAACCTTATTAAGTTCTGGTTCTTCAAGAATGCCCTCAATAATAGCCAAGCATTCCTTCATTGATGATTGATCTTGACCAAAGACTGAAACGGTTCCATCATCACTTACATCAACTGTAGCACCTGTTTCTTCTTGCATACCTTTGATTACTGCTCCACCCTTTCCGATAATTTCTTTAATCTTATCTTTATCAACCATAAAAGTTTTCATTGCAGGAGCATTCTCTGAGAGCTCTTTAGGGCTTGAAATGGTTTCATTCATAATTCCTAGAATATGATTAATAGCAACTTTAGCTTTTGTTAAGGCAGTTTCCATTATAGCTTCATTTATACCCTGAATTTTTATGTCCATTTGTAGTGCAGTAATACCATTCTCTGTTCCAGCAACTTTAAAATCCATGTCACCTAAATGATCTTCGTCACCAAGTATGTCAGTAAGAACAGCAAAATCATCACCCTCTTTAATTAAACCCATCGCAATACCCGCAACAGGGTTAGAAATAGGTACTCCAGCATCCATAAGAGAAAGAGAAGTACCACAAACAGAAGCCATTGAGCTTGATCCATTTGACTCAGTTATTTCTGATACAACCCTCATTGTGTATCCAAACTCCTCAACATCAGGCAATACAGCCTTTATTGCTCTTTTTGCCAAATTACCATGCCCTATTTCTCTTCTCTTTGGACCCATAGGCATGCCAATTTCTCCAACACTATAAGCTGGGAAATTGTAATGAAGCATAAAATTATCTGTGCTCTGACCTTCAATAGATTCAATTCTTTGCGCGTCTCTTGATGAACCAAGCGTTGCAACAACCATTGCCTGTGTTTCACCTCTAGTAAATAAAGATGATCCATGAGTACTAGGAAGAATGTCAGTTTCTACATATATAGGTCTAACTGTGTCTCTATCTCGACCATCTATTCTTGGCTGATTGCTCAGAATATTTTTTCTTACAATATCTTTCTCAAGATTTTTAAAAGCACCAAGAACTTTACCTAGCTGGATATCATCAGCATCAGGATAAGATTCAACAATACTATTCTTAATTTCACCTATAGCTGATGTTCTCTCTTTTTTGTCTTTAATAGTAAAAGCATTAGAGATTTGATCAGTATATTTTTCTGCTAATTCAGCTGCATATACTGGGGTTTCTTCATCTTCTTGCACAACCCAATCTTCTTTTCCTGCTTTTTCTTTTAATTCTTTGCATGCATTTACAACAGCCTGCATTTCTTGATGGCCAAACAATACAGCTCCAAGCATAAGGTCTTCATTTAATTCTTTTGCTTCTGATTCAACCATTAGAACTGCTTCTTCAGTTCCAGCTACGACCATATCTAAGAATGATTCTTCTAATTCAGCAAAAGATGGATTAAGCACATAATTACCATCAATAAAACCAACTCTAGCTGCACCCATTGGACCGTCAAATGGAACACCAGCTACACATAGTGCTGCTGAGGCACCAATCATTGCAGCGATATCTGGATTTTGATCCTTACCTGATGATAAAACTGTACAGAAAACCTGCACTTCATTTTTAAAACCCTCAGGGAATAAAGGCCTAATAGGTCTATCTATAAGTCTTGATGTAAGTGTTTCTCTTTCGGTAGGCCTAGCCTCTCTTTTAAAAAAGCCTCCAGGTATAGCACCTGTTGCATAAAACTTTTCTTGATAAAAGACTGCTAAAGGGAAGAAATCCTTGGCTGGATCTGCATCTTTTTTAGCTACAACCGTTGTAAGAACAACTAAATCATCTATTGTTACTACTACCGCTGCTGTTGCTTGCCTTGCTACTTTATTTGTTTCTAATTTTACTAATTTATTTCCGTACTTGAATTCTACCGTTGTAGACTCTAATTTATTATTTTCCACGTTTTTCCTTTTTATTATTAACCTCTAAGTTTAAGTTCTTTAATGATACTTGCATAACTTTCAGGGTTTTTTCTTTTTAAATAAGCCAGCAATTTTCTTCTAAGATTAACCATCCTAATTAATCCCGTTCTGGAATGATGATCTTTCTTGTGTTCTTTAAAGTGACTTTGTAATTTATTTATGTTTTCTGTTAATAGAGCAATTTGAACTTCTGGAGATCCAGTATCATTATCGCTTTTTTTGAATTTTTCAACTATTTGTTCTTTTTCTTTAGCTATTAATGCCATTATTAAATTCCTCGATGCACATGTTAATAAGAATGCTGCCTTGTGCAACTAAAGCAAGCGGAAGTACTTTAAACCTTATTCGATCATTAAACAAGCTGTTTGAGCTTGAGATTAGAGTCTTGCACTTCACCAAGTCCTAAGAAAATGCCCTTATCACTATAAGTTTTGTAAATAGCATCTGAGTAATTCTGACTCTTTATTTTTACTCCATTCAAAAAAAACTTTGTTTCATTAGAACTCAGATTAATATTTAAAAAATTTGGAAATGCGCTTTCAATTGATAAGATCGAATCTTCATTAAGTTGTTCAATTGTATAAGCATTTTTGATATTAAAGACTCCTTGTCCAAGTCTTTCTAGATCAGAAAGATGGCCTCCCACACCGAGCATTTTGCCAAGATCTCTGGCGATAGATCTGATATATGTTCCTTTTGAGCAATGGATTTCACAAATACAAATGTTATTTTTAAATTCGAAATTTTTAATAGAATAAATAATAACTTCTCTTGGTGGTTTTGATATTGGCTTTCCTTCTCTAGCATACTTGTATAGTGGCTTTCCTTTATGCTTCAACGCGGAGTAACTAGGTGGGACCTGCATAGACTTTCCGATAAATGTCTTGAGCGCTATTTCAACCTCTTTGGCACAAACTTTTTTTGAAGACTCTTCAACTGTTTTACCCATTACGTCATCTGTATCTGTAGATGCACCAAGTGTAATTTCTGCCTTATAGGTTTTATCACTTTCAAGAAAGTAAGATGAAAACTTAGTCCCTCTATTAATGCCTAAGACAAGAACACCATGCGCCATTGGGTCCAATGTACCAAGATGACCAGCCTTCTTTACCTTAAGTTTTCTTTTTGCTTCTTGAAGGGCGGTATTAGAACTAATACCTCTTTTTTTAATTAGATTTATAAAGCCATTCATTTATAAATTATAAATCTTGAAGAAGTCTTTCAATATTTTCAGAATACTCAATACTTTCATCAAATCTAAAATTTATGATGGGAACCCTTCTAATTTTCATTGTTTTAGCAAGTCTAGATCTAACCATTCCAGAAAATTTCTTTAAAATGCTTTTATCTAAACTGCTCTCAGCTTTTGAAATGGATTGGCCTATTATTGAATAATATACAGTTGCTATACCAATATCATCAGATACCTTCACAGCATTTATATTTAAATTTTGCAGTCTTGGGTCTTTAGTTTCTCGATTGATAATTAGAGAAATCTCTTTTTTAAGTTCGTCTGCAATTTTCTCTGCTCTTAAAGAACCCATATAAAATTAGATAGTTTGAGCTTCCTCTTTTCTATCAAAGACTTCAATTTTATCTTTTGGTCTAATGTCTTTGTAATTTTTTATGCCCATACCACATTCACTACCATTTTTAACCTCAGATACATCATCTTTAAATCTTCTAAGTGAATTAAGCTCACCTTCAAAAATAACTATGTCGTCTCTTAAAACTCTTACTGGCTTATTACGATTTACAGAACCTTCAACAACCATACATCCGGCAACTTGACCAAATTTTGGCGAATTAAAGACCTCTAATACCTCGGCAGTTCCAATAATCTCTTCTTTTATTATTGGATCAAGCAATCCGCTCATCCTTGCCTTAACATCATCAAGAAGCTCATAAATAATACTATGATAATTTAAAGGTATAGATTCCTCTTCTGCAATTTTCTTCGCAGTATTATCTGCTCTTACATTAAAGCCTAATATAATTGCATCTGTAGCAAGCGCAAGATTCACATCTGATTCTGAGATCCCTCCAATACCGCTAGAAACAATCTTAACCTTGGCTAAGTCATTGGCTAGATCGTTAAGTGCAGCAATAATTGCCTCGCATGTGCCACCAACATCGGTCTTAATAATTATATTAAGGACCTTTTTAGCATCCTGTCCAAAAGATTCAAATAAATCTCCTACTGATTCATCTTTTTGTTTGAGTAATTTTCTTTCCTTTTCTTTATCTATCCTATACTCAACAATTTCTCTTGCTTGCTTGTCATTTTTAACTACTTGAAAAACATCGCCAGCATTTGGAACGCTATTTAATCCTAAAACCTCAACAGCTGCAGATGGTCCTACACTTTTCTCTTTGGATCCTTCGCTTGATGTGATGCTTTTAATCTTACCAATTGCATTTCCTGCAGCAATTAGATCCCCAACTTTCATAGTTCCATTTTGCACAAGAAGAGTTGCCACCGAGCCCTTAAATTTATCAAGTTCTGATTCAATAACAACACCCTGAGCTGGGCCATCATACGAAGCTTTTAATTCTAAAAGTTCAGCCTCTAAGAGCACGGATTCTAACAACTTATCAACACCATCACCTTTAAGCGCAGAAACAGGCACCATCTGAATATTTCCACCCCAATCTTCAGGCACTAATTCTTTAGCAGCTAAATCGCCCTTAACTTTTTCAGCATCCGCACCAGTTAAATCCATTTTATTAATTGCCACGACAATTGAGACTCCTGCAGCTTTTGCATGATTTATTGCCTCTTCGGTTTGCGGCTTAATACCATCATTGGCTGCAACAACTAATATAACTATATCAGTCGTATTTGCACCTCTTGCCCTCATTGATGAAAAAGCAGCATGTCCTGGCGTATCTATAAATGTGATATTTCCTTTTGAAGTCTCAACCTGATACGCACCTATATGCTGAGTGATGCCACCAGCCTCACCGTCTACTACTTTTGTTTTTCTTATATAGTCCAATAATGTTGTCTTACCATGATCAACATGACCCATTACAGTAACAACTGGTGATCTAGATGATGGCTCGTCTTTATACTCAATTAAATTAGCAAAATTCTCTTCGACATCTTCCTCTTCAATGGCGACTCCAATATGGCCTATTTCTTCAACCACAAGAATTGCTGTTTCTTGATCAATAATGTCATTAATAGTTGCTGGTACCCCCAGAGACATCAGATTTTTAACTACGACACCACCTTTTACTGCCATTAGTTTCCCTAGCTCGCCTACTTGTATTGTGGATGGCACTTGAATCTCTTTTTGGATAAATTCTGAAGGTGCTTCAAATTGATGATCGCCTTCAGATTGAAATTTGCCCTCTCTTCTCTTATAGGCATTTACAGCTGATGAAAGTTGATCTTTAACATTAACTTTTTTTGCAGGCTTTTCAGCGGTCTTGGTTGCGGCTCTAAATTTTTCTTTTCTCTTTTGTTCTTCTTGTTTTAATCTTGCTGCTTCTTTAAGTTGGTCTTCTCTTTTCTTTTGTTGCTCTTTTAATTGCTCAGAGGCTGCAGCTCTTTTTGCTTCAATATTGTCAGAGTAACTCTTAATTGGTTGAGTGTCAGAGGTTGTTTTGTTTTTTGAAGTAACAGTTATATTTCCAGAAGGAGTAACTGATTGTGCTGCTGGAGCTTTTCCACCTTTTAGAGATTTGAGCAGCGCCTGCTTATCAGCAGGAGTGATTTCATCAGAGCCACTTGAATGTTTTAATCCGGCATTCTGCATTCTTTCAAGAAGAGCAGAATCAGAAATTTTTAATACTTTTGCAAATTGTTTTACTGTTAAAGCCAAAATAAATCCTTTTTTATTTAAACCAATCTTCTCTTGCTTTCATAATAGCTGCTGAACCAAGATCATCACTAATCTCAATGATGTCTTGAAGTTCGTCAACTGATAATTCGGCAAAATCATCTTTATTTTTTATACCTTTGTTTGTAAGCAACTGGATATCCTCTTCGCTAAGACCGAGATCGCCAAATGAATCCAAGTTTTCTTCTTCTTCTGTTATAGCACCCATTGCTTCCATAAGCGCAGCATCTTCAGCAGAGCCTTTGATTCTTTCAATTTCATCGGAGTTATCAACAAAAGCTTCTAGAACACTATTATCAACGTAAGCAATATCATCAAATGAAGCTAAGCCAGCTGCTATAATTTTTTCAGCAATGCTTTCATCAATTTCAAGGCTATCAATTAATTTAACCATAAATTCAGTTTCATCAACTTTGACTTTCGCTTCTGCCTCTTCGCTGCTAATAATATTTAGTTCCCAACCTACCAGCTGAGATGCTAAGCGGATATTCTGTCCTCTAGAACCAATAGCTAATGCTAGATTATCTTGATTTACAGCTATCTCCATAGACCTTGAATCTTCATCAACAACAATCGAATCAACTTTTGCAGGAACTAATGCATTTATTACAAGTTGAGCAGGATTATCATCATAAATAACAATATCAATCCTCTCATTTCCAAGCTCTGATGATACAGCTTGAACTCTAGAGCCTCTCATTCCAACACAAGCACCAACAGGATCAATCCTTCCATCATTTGTTTTAACCGCTATTTTTGATCTTGACCCAGGCTCTCTTGATACGCCTCTTATCTCTATAATATCTTCGTTAATTTCAGGAACTTCAATACTAAAAAGCTCAGTAACCATCTCTGGGCAAACTCTATCAAGCATAAGCTGAGGTCCTCTGCCTTCAACTTCTTGAATTTTTAGAATTGCTCTAATGCGATCATTAATTTTATAAATTTCACCAGGCATCAGCCTATCTCTTGGCAAAATAGCCTCAGCCTCATTAGATATATCTACAATGATATTGTCTCTTGTTACTCTTTTTACAGAGCCGCTTACTAGAGTATTGTCCTTTGATTTAAACTGAGCAACTACCTTCTCTCTTTCAGCCTCTCTAACTTTTTGAAGCATCACTTGACGTGCAGCTTGTGTTTCTATTCTTCCAAATTTTATATTCTCAACAGATTTAGAGAATATTTCTCCAATTTCTAAACCCGCTTCCTCTGAAGTTACATGGGTCTCTTTATGAAAATAAATATCCTCTGGATCAGCTACAATCCAGCTTCTTTGAGTCATATATTCACCAGTATCTCTATCAATACTCACACTAAGCTCAGCATCTTCATGAAAATGCCTCTGAGAAGCTGATGCTAATGCAATCTCAACTGCATTAAAAATAACTTCTTTAGCAAGGCCCTTCTCATTAGAAACTGAGTCAACTACCAATAAAATTTCATTACTTTGCATGTTCACTTTCCTTCATAATTTTTTCAAAATTTGGTTCTAATTTACAAAACTCTATTTCATTAAACTCTAATTTGTATTCAAGATTAGATGTTTCAATTCTTAAGAAGTCATCTTTGCACTCCGCAAGATGACCATTTATATTTTTAATTCCATCAAGTGGTTCTCTTAACTTTATTTTAAATTCTTCACCAACATATTCTTTAAGTTGCTCATAATAGAAAAATCTTCTATCAATTCCTGGAGTTGAAACTTCTAAAATAAAATCATCTCCTAATATTGATTCAAGCTCTGCTTCATAATTTAAATCTTTAGAAACTAACTCACAATCATCAATTCCGGCACCAGCATTTGATTCAATATAAACTCTCAAAGTTGGTCTTTTTCTACCTCTCAAGATTTCAATGCCCCATAGATAGCATTCATGTCTATTAATTACAGGCTTAACAATGTTTTCTATGTCGTCTTTATTCATCTTATAAATAAAAAAAGGGCATATGCCCCACAAAAAAAATAATATATATGTGGTAGCGGGGGCTGGATTTGAACCAACGACCTTCGGGTTATGAGCCCGACGAGCTACCAGGCTGCTCCACCCCGCATCGCACCGAAGGTGAAGTTTAAATAAAGGTACCACCATTGGTCAAGTTATATATCTATTAATATTAAAAGATATATTGTTATAATTCGCACTCAGCCGAAGTGGTGGAATTGGTAGACACGCTAGCTTGAGGGGTTAGTGAGTGAAAACTCGTGCGGGTTCAAGTCCCGCTTTCGGCACCAATTTTATTTAAATTAAACAGTTTAAATGCTTTATATCTACTCTTCAGGAATGGATTCAGGGACTACCTCTTCTATTGCTTCCTCAATTAATGTTGGGTCAAAAACCTCTGTGGTGTTATCAGTTTTGTATAAGTAAGCTAAAAATAAAGTAAGAATCAGCCAAATAGCAGCTAAAACAGATGTAAGTTTTCCAAGAAAATTTGATGGGCCTAAAGCACCGAACATTGAATTAGAAGAACCTCCACCAAAAGCAGAGCCTAAATCAGAGCCCTTACCCTGCTGAAGAAGAACTAGTGCAACTATAGCTATAGCTAATATCACACATAAAATTTGTACAATGGTTATCATTTTTATCTTATCCTGTTAAATTCATTTACAATTTTTGCAAAGTGTTTTCCATCCAAAGATGCCCCGCCAACAAGCGCCCCATCAATATTTTTACAATTAAAAAAGGCTTCTGCATTTTCAGAGTTAACACTCCCTCCATATAATACTTTTGGAAGGTAACTGTTCGCAGTTGTGGATTGTACAACATCTTTTATATATTGGTTAGTTTGATTAACTTGAATTGGGGTTGGGGTTTTACCAGTGCCAATTGCCCAGATCGGCTCGTACGCAATAATAGTGCTGCTTACTGTCTTATTTTTTAAAACGCTTGCAATCTGTTCATTCAGAACATCTAATGTTTTTCCAGACTCCATCTCTTCAAGTGACTCACCAATACAAAGCACTTGCATAATATTATTTGACTCTAGGCATCTAAATTTTTTTTCTATAGTTTTATTATCCTCATTAAATAGTGATCTTCTTTCAGAATGGCCAATAATTGCATATTTACACTTAAGATCTAAAAGCATGGAAGCTGATATTGTCCCAGTTCTGGCTCCATCACTATAATCAACATCCTGTGAGCCTATTAAAATAGAATCTATATCATTTGAAAATAAAATATTTTTGAGCTGATCTAAATATAAGTATGGGGGAGATATACCAATGTTTGAGTCTATAGTTTGAACATTTATTTTAAAATCCTCAATCCAGGTTTTGAGCATTTTTCTAGACCCATTGGATTTAAAATTTGCAATTATCACTTTGAAATTATGTTTTTGATTTAATTAATTTTGAGATATCTTTAGCATATTTTGTAGCTGTTTTTTCATCAGGAGCCTCAACCATAACTCTTATCTTATTTTCAGTTCCAGAAGGTCTAACAAGGACTCTATCTACAGTAATATCTGATTGAGCATCGTTTATTGCTGATTGGATAGAAGCATCGTTTATAATATCTTTGTTATTAACAGACACCGCAATGTTTACTTGGGGTCTTTTACTGTAATTTAATAAAACTTCTTTAGGAGATTTTTCTAATATTAATAATGAAGATATAACCTTAAGTGCTGCAACAGTACCATCACCGGTGCTGACTAAATCTTTACTGATAATATGCCCAGAAGTTTCACCTCCAAGCAACCAGCCTTTTTCACTTAATTTTTGACTAACATACTTATCACCAACATCAGCTCTTAAGAATTTATATCCAAGCTTTTTAAGCCCATCCTCCAAACCAAAATTGCTCATTTTTGTTCCTACCACTCCTGCCCATGGTCCAGTTCTGTTAGGATTTGCAAAAGCCATTATGTAGAGCAGATCATCACCATCAAGCAAATCTCCATCACTATCAACGAGGATGACCCTATCTCCATCTCCGTCTAATGCAACTCCGAAATCTGCTCTATGTTTTATAACTTCATTTTGAAGTAGTTCTGGATGTGTTGAACCACAGCCTTTATTAATATTAAACCCATTTGGTTGTACACCAATAGTTATAACTTCAGCTCCTAGTTCTCTAAAAATAGAGGGGCTTACTTTGTAACAGGCACCATGAGCACAATCTAATACAATCCGTAATTTTGAAAAGTTTATATTTGTTGGGACAGTAGATTTACAAAATTCAATATATCTAGCTCCAGATTCATCAAATCTTGCTGCTTTACCGATAGATGAGGTCTCTACCATTAGCATCTCACTAGATAGGATTTTCTCAATTTTTTTCTCAATATCTTTAGAAAGCTTTTCACCGTTTGGCATAAAAATCTTTATGCCATTATCGAGAAAATCATTATGTGAAGCACTAATAACCAAACCGAATGCATCTCTTAGCGACCTAGTAAGATATGCAACCCCTGGAGTAGGAATTGGGCCCAAAAGTTTTACATCAATTCCAGCTGAAATGAAGCCAGCTTGAAGTGCAGATTCAAGCATATACCCAGACACTCTTGTGTCTTTTCCAATCATTACAGTTTTCCACCCCAGCTCTCTAGCAACCGTACCAGTGGCATAGCCTATTTTAAGGCATGCCTCTGGTGTTATAAGGGTTTCGACTGGCCCTCTGATGCCATCCGTACCAAATTTTAGGTTCATGGCTTGATTATAACTCTTTGGCTGGACCTTTTATTGTAGATTCTTTTTTTTCTTTATTTTTAGGCTCATCATCTGACCAGCCCTTTGGTTCCCTTGGTTCAGCTCCAGCCATAATATCATCAATTTGATCGGCATCTATGGTTTCAAATTTTAAAAGAGCGTCTGCCATTATATTAAGTTTATCTAAATTGCTTTTTAATATTTCATCAGCTTTTTCATAACATGAATCAATTATAGATTTGATTTCCATATCGATAAGTTTAGAAGTATCATCACTGATAACCTGAGACGGTGAAGAAGCAGATCTACCTAAAAATGGACTTCCTTCATCCTCACCATACTTTAAAGGACCAAGCTTTTCAGATAAGCCCCATTTTGTAACCATATTAGTAGCTATATTAGTAGCAACTTCTATATCATTTGAAGCTCCAGTTGTTATACCTTTATCTCCATTAATAATATTTTCAGCAATTCTTCCACCAAATAGCGCAGATATCCTACTTAATAAATATTCTTTACTTTGCATATATGTATCTTCTTCTGGAAGGAACATAGTTACCCCTAAAGCTCTTCCTCTTGGGATAATCGTCACTTTATATACTGGATCATGCTTAGGAGAAAGTCTGCCAACAATTGCGTGGCCTGCTTCATGATATGCAGTAATTCTTTTTTGCTCTTCACTCAAGATCATAGACTTTCTTTCGGCACCCATCATAATTTTGTCTTTAGCAAGATCTAGATGACTTTGATCAATCTTTTTATCTGAGTATCTAGCAGCAAAGAGCGCAGCTTCATTAATCAAATTTGCTAAATCAGCACCAGAAAAACCTGGAGTTCCCCTAGCAATTACCAATGGATCAACATCACCGCCAATTGGAACCTTACGCATATGAACTTTTAAGATTGCTTCTCTTCCTCTTATGTCAGGGAGATCAACTACAACTTGTCTATCAAATCTTCCAGGCCTCAATAGCGCTGGGTCGAGAACGTCTGGTCTATTAGTGGCAGCTATAACAATTACGCCATCATTACCTTCAAACCCGTCCATCTCAACTAACAACTGATTAAGAGTTTGCTCTCTTTCATCATGCCCGCCACCTAAACCTGCTCCACGATGTCTTCCAACTGCATCAATTTCATCAATAAAAACTATGCATGGAGATTGTTTTTTTGCTTGGTCAAACATATCTCTTACTCTTGAAGCGCCAACACCAACAAACATCTCAACGAAATCAGATCCTGAGATAGTAAAGAAAGGAACTTTTGCTTCTCCTGCTACAGCTCTAGCTAGTAAAGTCTTACCAGTCCCTGGAGGCCCTACCATTAGAACACCTCTTGGTATTTTTCCACCTAGTTTTTGAAATTTAGTTGGATCTCTTAAAAAATCTACAAGCTCTTGGACATCTTGTTTTGCCTCTTCGCATCCAGCAACATCTTTAAAATTAGTTTTTACCTTACCGCCTTCCATGAGCTTTGCTTTACTTTTTCCAAATGACATTGGACCACCTTTACCAGACATGCCACCTTGCATTTGTCTCATAAAAAAGAAAAATATAGCTAACAACAATATGATTGGAAAAGCTCCTACAAGAAGCTGAGACCATATAGATGGTTGTTCTATCTTTTCATATACAGCAATTACTCCATTATCTTCAATGGCCCTATCAACTGCCTCGTCTTTCTTAAATATAGGGTGAGTTGTTTCAAATTTTGATCCATCTAACCTATCACCGATAATGGTCATTTGATCACCTTTATAAACAACTTTAGCAATTCTGTCTGAAAGAATTTCTTCTTTAAATTGACTATAGCTAATTTGCTCTCTTACATTGGAATTTTCAATATTATTGAAAACAAATATTAAAAAAGATCCTAATATCACCCAAACAAATAAATTTCTAAATACGCTATTCATCATTTTTTCTTTGCTCCATACAAATAAATTTCTGCCGATTGTTTCTTAGATGCGGCAGGTTTGAAGGTTTGGACAATGCTAAATAGCTTTTCCATTTCCTTCCTAAAACCCTTTAAATTATTGTTTTGAAAGGTTTTTATAATAAATTTACCATTGTTATTATCTGTATATTTATGAGCTGCTTTAAGAGTAAGAAGATTTAACTCATAGATATTTTCAATATCAACTGCATTTATACCTGTAATGTTTGGGGCTATATCTGAAATTACAAGATTAAATTTTTCTTTTAATGAATTTATTTCAGGTATTTCATCAATTGATTCAATGCTATTTTGAAAGAATGAAACTCCTTCTATATCATCCATTTGCAATATATCTATAGCAAAAATTTTAGAATTTGGAAGTTTAGATTTTAAGTAATGGGACCAGCCGCCTGGAGCAGAACCAATATCGAGTATTTTATGAGCTGAATTGAAAGAATTTGTTTTTAAGAGGATCTCTTCTAATTTATAAACCGCTCTTGTTTTGTACCCTTCCTGTTTAGCTTTTAAAGCCCATTTGTCAGCATGCATTACAAATGCTGAACAGATATAACTTCATAATTTAAAGTCTTAGATGGCGTAGTAATTGTGACCTCATCATCTATATTTTTACCTATTAAGCCTTTGGCTATTGGGGTATCGATAGAAATTTTTCCTTCGTCTGGATCAGATTCAAGATTACCAACAATTTTATATGTTATCTCCTCATCCTTGTCTAAATCATAAAGTGTTACTGTTGAACCAAAAACAACCCTTCCTGTTTCAGGAATGCTTAAGACATCAATTACCTGAGCACTGGCTAGTGCGCTTTCGATCTCATTAATTTTTGATTCAATAAGCCCTTGAAGCTCTTTTGCAGCATGATATTCTGCATTTTCTTTTAGATCTCCATGAGCCCTTGCCTCAGCAATAGCTTCTGAAATCTTTGGTCTTTGAACAAACTTCAAGTCAGCAAGTCTTTCTTTAATAGCCACTTCGCCTTCTTTTGTTATA
>CBFHRY010000007.1:29423-34692 GCA_965658385.1 Gammaproteobacteria bacterium | reverse complement strand
AGCTCTTTATTCTTCTGAGATCTCAATTTCTTAACCTTTGAAGTTATAACTTCAAATTCCTGTTTTGGAGATAAATAGTTAAGTGAAGACAAGATATGCCATCTATCTAATTGACCCTGATTAATTTGTTGAGTTCCATGATAGAGGCCAGTGACATCTCCTAGGCCTATCGTATTTGTAGTTGCAAAGAGCCTAAATGATGGGTGAGGGCTGATTACTTTATTCTGGTCAAGCAAAGTCAGCTTTCCTTCCACCTCAAGTATCCTTTGGATAACAAACATCACATCAGGCCTTCCAGCATCATATTCATCAAAAACCAAAGCAACAGGATTTTGTATTGACCATGGCAGCATTCCTTCTTGAAATTCAGTAACCTGCTTACCGTCCTCTAACTTGATTGCATCCTTGCCAAGTAAATCTATTCTACTTATATGGCTATCAAGATTTATTCTTACACAAGGCCAGTTTAATCTAGCGGCTATTTGCTCTATATGAGTTGACTTTCCTGTGCCATGAAAGCCTTGAACCATAACTCTTCGATTGTGTTGAAATCCAGCAAGTATTGCTAAAGTTGTATCTTCATCAAAAACATAACTAGAATCTATTTCAGGAACCCATTCTGTCTTATCCTCAAATCCTTTTACCACAAGATCAGATTTAATATTAAAAACTGAAGACACTTTAAAATCTTTATTGGGTTTCTTGGGTAAGTCTATATTTAATTTGGACATGTGTTTTTTTAAAAATTAATTTTGATATGAAGATTAATCCTACCTTTTGAAATTTCAAAGTTCTAGTTTTTTATCAAACAATGTAAGATGTAGATCATTATAACGCACAAAAGGTAGCATCATGTCTGATAAGAAAGATCTTCTAGGAAACTGTTTAAGCTTATTTGAGTTAAATAGAATTGATAGAGATATATATACTTGGACAGGGAAGAATGTAGGCTGGGCAAGAATTTTTGGAGGGCAGGTTATGGCCCAAACACTAATAGCGGCATACAAAACAGTTAAAAAAGAACATTTCGCTCATTCTTTTCATTCTTATTTTCTAAGGCCTGGACAAATGGACAAGCCTATAACATTTACTGTAGATAGGATTAGAGATGGTAAAAGTTTCACCACTAGAACAGTAAAGGCTATTCAGGATGGCGAAGCAATATTCAGTTGTTCTGTATCATTTCAAAAGAATGAAGATGGCCTTGAGCATCAAATTGAAATGTCTGACTTTCCATCTCCTGATGGATTGAAGAATGAGTATGAAATAAGAAAAGCTATAGCGGGAGATATTGATCCAGAGCATGCCCCTTTATTTCTAAGAAAAAGAGAAGTAGAGATGCGCCCAATTGAAATTCAAGACTATGCTAACCCCCAAAAAACTCCTCCATATAAAAATACATGGATAAGGCCTGAGGGAAAGCTACCAAATGATGAGGTTATTCAGCAAGCATTTTTATTATATATATCAGATATGGGTTTATTGGCAGCAGCAAACAACCCTCATGGAGTTAATTTTTTAAATGAAAATTTACAAGTTGCAAGTCTAGATCACGCTATGTGGTTTCATAGAAAACTAGATTTAAATGATTGGATATTATATTCAATAGACAGCCCTATATCTGGCAATGCTCGCGGCTACTCTAGAGGGGCAATTTATACTCAGGATGGAATTTTATTAGCATCTTGCGCTCAAGAAGGCCTTATAAGGCTTTGGCCGGCAAAATCTTAATATTCTCTGACAAGCTGAGTTAAAAACTTTACTTTATCTGGACTTATGTTTGGTGTTATACCGTGTCCAAGATTAAAAATATAGCCAGGGTAATCCTTAAACATATCAAGTATCTTATATGTTTCTTCTTTAATTACTTCATTGCTCTCAAGCAATATCGCTGGATTTAAGTTTCCCTGAATAGCTACCTTATTTTTCATTAGATCTAAATTGGGAGTTCTCATTGTCCAAAAAAGACTAATGCAATCTGCTGAGGTTTCAATTAGATTGCTAGATGAGCATTTTGGCTCTCTGGCAAATAAGATTACAGGAATACTCGATGTGACCTGGTCATTTTTTAGCAATTTAATTAGCTCATCAATGTATTGCAGTGACCATTTCTTGTATTCTTTTTCTGATAAGAGGTTAGCCCACGAATCAAATATTTGAATAGCATTTGCACCTGCAATAACCTGTTCTTTTAAATATAAAAAGCAGGCATTGGTAAGTTTTTTCAAGAAAATATTTGCTGCTTCTTCATTTTCAACAATATAATTTTTTGTAAAAGAGAAGCTTTTTGATGAGCTGCCTTCTATTGAGTATGCGGCTAAAGTCCATGGGCTTCCACAAAACCCAATTAAAGGAATATCTTTAGGAAGAGTTGCCCTGATATATTTTACTGCTTTATATACATAATCCAGATCATTTGGATCAAATTCAGGCAGGTTATCAACATCTTGTTTTGTTTTAATAGGATTGCTAAATACTGGCCCTTTGCCTTCAACAAAACTTACACCAAGATTAAAAGCATCAGGAATTGTAAGGATATCTGAGAAGAGTATGGAGGCATCAAGTTTAAATTCATTGATAGGTTGCATTGCTAATTCACAACAAACATCAGGATTTTTACACATATCCATGAAATTATTAAATCTCTTTCTGACCTCACGATATTCGGGCATATATCTGCCTGCTTGTCGCATGTACCAGATAGGTGGAGTCTCTAACTTTTCTTTATTGAGCGCTCTTATAAAAAGAGATTTATCTAACATTATGATACGTATTTTATAATACTTTTTGCAGCTTCGCGTCCTTCCCAGATAGCCGTAACAACTAAATCGGATCCTCTAACCATATCACCTCCAGAAAAAATCTTTTCATTTGATGTTTGAAATGAGAATGCTTGTTTTTCTTCGGCTAGAACAAGACCACTTTTATCTGTTTTAATTTCAAAATCTTTAAACCAATCAGCAGGACTTGCTCTAAAACCAAAGGCAACTATAACTGCATCAGCTTTATAGATTCTTTCAGATCCAGGAACAGGAACAGGAACTCTTCTTCCGTTCTGATCCGGCTCTCCAAGATGAGTATTTACAATTTTTACACCTTCTACTTCTTCTGAACCAACTATATCAATTGGCTGAATATTAAATTTAAAGTCCACTCCTTCTTCTCTAGCATTTTGTACTTCTCGCTTTGAACCAGGCATATTTTGTTCATCTCTTCTATATAGACAGGTAACAGATTTTGCCCCTTGCCTTATCGCAGTTCTATTACAATCCATAGCAGTATCTCCACCACCAAGAACAATGACATCTTTATTTTTTAAATCGATAAAATTATTTGTTTTATCTTCAATTTTTAGAAGGTTGTTAGTATTTGATATTAAATAATCTATGGCTTTAAAAACTCCAGGAAGTTTTTCCCCCTCAAAACCACCCTCCAATGAAGTGTAAGTTCCCATTGCTAAGAAAACAGCGTCATAGTCTTCATAAAGTTTCTGGAAGGGTATATCTTTGCCTATTTCTTTACCCAAAAAAAACTCAACTCCCATTTCTTCAAGAATCTTTCTACGTCTTCTTACCACTTTTTTTTCAAGTTTAAATTCCGGTATTCCAAAGGTAAGCAATCCTCCAATTTCTTGGTTCTTGTCATATACATGACTATGAATTCCAGATCTTGTTAAAATATCTGCGCAAGCAATTCCAGCTGGACCAGAGCCAACAATCGCCACTTTCTTACTTGTCCAGGTTCTGTAAGACATATCTGGTTTCCAGCCCATTTCAAAAGCTTTTTCTGTAATATATTTTTCAGTAGAGCCAATAGTGACAGCGCCAAAACCATCATTAAGAGTGCAGGCACCTTCACATAATCTATCTTGTGGGCAGACCCTTCCACATACCTCTGGCAAACTATTGGTTGAATGACATAATTCAGCAGCCTCAATAATGTTTCCTTCATTAACTAATTTCAACCAGTCAGGAATATAATTATGTACTGGACACTTCCATTCGCAGTATGGATTGCCGCAATCAAGACATCTGTGTGCTTGGTTTGATGCTTCAACTTGATTGTATTCATTATAAATTTCTACAAAACTAATCTTTCTTTCTTCGATAGATTTTTTTGTTGGGTCAAATCTTCCAACTTCGAGAAACTGAAAATCATTTTCAACTTTTTTATGCTCAATATATTCATCTCTCAAATTTTGCTGCTGTAAATTTGAATGAATATTTTCTGAGGAACTTAATGATTCTTTCCACTCATAAAGTTTTTCTTTTGCAATTTCTAGATCAGTAATTGGAGCAAAAGATTTAGTTAAATACTTTCCATCCACTCTAACTTTTCCATAAAAGTAGGGGGATTTAGGTTGTGTGAAAAGTAATAGACCTTTCTCAATTCTATATTGTTTGTTCTTATTTTGCATGGGAAAGTTTTTGTATGACGCAGTATGACACTTTTGATCTTTAAATGGTAGTTTTATGTGCTAGAATCACATCAAAATTTTTACTATGCCTAGACTATTTAATAAAAAAGAATTCAAAGATAATTGCGGTTTCGGACTTATCACCAATATTAATGGTATTCAATCTGAATCTATTCTAACTAAATCAATTGATGCGTTAGTAAGTATGACACACAGAGGCGGTGTTGGAGCTGATGGCAAAACCGGAGATGGATGTGGTCTTTTATTTGATATAAATAAAGAATATTTTACAAATAAAATATATCTAGAAGAGGGCATTAAGTTAAAAGACAATTTTGCAATTGGGCAGTTATTTATTTCTAAAGATATTGATTCTGTAATTACTAAAATTACTAAAATTCTTAAAAGAGAATCATTAACTCTAGATCATGTTAGGGAGGTCCCAGTAGCCAAAGAGGTTTTAGGCAATATTGCTCTTGAATGTTGTCCAAATATATACCAAATATTTATTACTCCTAATGATCAGGTATTTAATGAACAAAAATTCGAGTCTAGTCTGCTACAAGCAAGAAAATTTATTGAAGAAATTTATATGAATGATGAGGATCTGTATTTATGCAGCTTTTCATCAAAAACTATAGTTTATAAAGGCTTAATGCTTCCAAATGCCATCAAAAGTTTCTATTTAGATCTGCAAAGCCCAGATTTTAAAATATCAACTTGTGTTTTTCATCAAAGGTTCTCTACTAACACATCTCCAAGATGGCATTTAGCTCAGCCATTTAGATTGCTTGCTCACAACGGCGAGATAAATGCTATTAGGGGAAATAGAAATTGGGTAAAGGCGAGATC
>CBFHRY010000007.1:24417-29323 GCA_965658385.1 Gammaproteobacteria bacterium | reverse complement strand
CAGCCATTTAGATTGCTTGCTCACAACGGCGAGATAAATGCTATTAGGGGAAATAGAAATTGGGTAAAGGCGAGATCAAACAAGTTTATTACACCATTAATACCAAAAATACAGTCTTTCAAAGAGCTTGTGAATGAGAAAGGATCAGATTCCTCATCTCTAGACAACATGGTTGAGCTCCTAGTAAAAGGCGGCGTTGATCTTTTTAGGGCTATCAGGATGGTGCTTCCACCAGCCTGGCAAAATACTCAGACTCTTGATGCTGATATCAGAGCTTTTCATGAATATAACTCTATGCATATGGAGCCCTGGGATGGTCCAGCTGGAATAGTAATGGCTGATGGAAAATGGGCTGTTTGTATTCTTGATAGAAATGGACTTAGACCAGCTAGATATCAAATTGATACTGAAAATAATATAACAATAGCCTCTGAAACTGGAGTAAACCCTGTAGACGAATCTTCTGTTCTATCCAAAGGGAGAGTTCAGCCTGGAGGAATCCTTGCAATTAATACAGATACAGGAGAAATAGTAAATCAAGATAGAATTGATGATGTTTTAAAAACTAAAAATCCATACAGGAAGTGGCTAAAAGAAAATGCAGTCTATATTGAATCAAGTCTAGATACATATGAAGGTCCAGGCCTAAAACCAATTGATCAGAATGAATTTATTGAGTCTACAAAACAATTTCTTTTATTTAAAGAAGAGAGAACATCTGTAATTAAGCCATTGGCAGTAGACTCTCAAGAAGGAACTGGTTCAATGGGTGATGATACTGCCTTGGCAGTTATGAGCAAAATGCATAGACAAATCTATGATTTTTTTAGGCAACAGTTTGCACAAGTAACTAATCCGCCAATTGATTCCTTAAGGGAGGTTGGAGTTATGTCTCTTGAGACATGCTTTGGGCCTGAGTTAAATATTTATGAAGAATCTCCCACTCACGCAAAAAGATTAGTCACTACTTCACCAGTTCTTTCATACAAAAAGCTTCAATCATTGATAAAAAATCCTTATTTTGAAGTAGAAGAGTTTGAATTAAGTTTTAAAGACAGCATTTCTTTAGAAGAAGCGATATCTACATTAAAGTTTAAAGTTGTAGAGTCTGTAAGAGGTGGGAATTCTATAATACATTTAATAGAAGAAATGCCTGCTTCAGGCTATCTCTCAATTAATGCATTGCTTGCTGTTGGAGCAGTTCATCAGGAGTTGGTAAGGCTTGGTCTAAGATCTGATGCAAATATTGTATGCACATCTTCGTCTGCTAGAGATACTCATCAGATTGCATGTCTAATTGGATTTGGTGCAACAGCTGTTTATCCAACATTGGCATATCAAACCATTCTTGATTTATCGGCTAGGAGAGAGCTAAAAGGTTCTGCTCATGAAAATTGTGCTAGATATAGAAAGGGTATTAATAAAGGGCTTTTAAAAATAATTTCTAAAATGGGTATTTCTACAATATCTAGCTATCGAGGGTCACAGTTGTATGAGATTGTGGGTCTAGATAAGAATATTGTTGATACATGTTTTACTAATACAACAAGTAGAATTGAGGGCAAGTCATTTAAAGATTTAGACAGAGAATTAAGATTACTTGATGAATACTCCAGATCTAATCTTTCAGATATGAATGTTGGAGGATTGCTTAAGTATATTCATGGCGGCGAATATCATGCTTATAATCCAGAGATTGTTAAGAAACTTCAAGAAGCAGTATCAACTGGGTCCTCTGAAAAATATTACGAATATGCAGAGCTTGTAGATAAAAGAGCTCCAGCAATGTTAAGAGACTTACTGTCTTTTAATAATATAAAAGCTAAAGTTGATATAAAAGAAGTCGAGCCAATTAAAAATATTTTGAATAGATTTGACTCTGCTGGAATGAGTCTTGGTGCTTTGTCACCAAAAGCGCATGAAACTTTAGCAGAAGCTATGAATCACCTTGGTGCTAGATCTAACTCTGGAGAGGGTGGCGAGGATAAGTCTAGGTATGGCACTAGCAAAATGTCAAAGATCAAACAAATTGCATCAGGTAGATTCGGTGTCACGCCTCATTATCTTGTTAATGCTGAAGTGCTCCAAATTAAAATTGCTCAAGGAGCAAAGCCTGGAGAGGGCGGCCAACTACCTGGTGGTAAAGTTAATAAATTAATAGCTAAATTAAGATACTCAACTCCAGGAGTTACATTAATTTCTCCTCCTCCTCATCATGATATATATTCAATTGAAGACTTGGCTCAACTTATATATGACCTTAAAGAAGTAAATCCTAAAGCTCTAGTTTCAGTTAAATTGGTCTCAGAACCAGGAGTTGGAACAATAGCATCAGGTGTTGCAAAAGCTTATGCTGATTTAATTACAATTTCTGGTCATGATGGAGGGACAGGTGCAAGTCCTCTTACTTCTATCAGATATGCTGGATCTCCATGGGAGCTCGGCCTTGCAGAAGCACATCAGAGTTTAAGAGACAGTGGCTTAAGACATAAAGTTAGACTTCAGGCTGATGGTGGAATGAAAACAGGACTTGATGTAATTAAGGCAGCAATTCTTGGAGCAGAATCCTTTGGTTTTGGTACTGGCCCAATGATAGCAATGGGCTGCAAGTATTTAAGAATTTGCCATTTAAATAATTGTGCAACAGGCGTGGCTACGCAACGAGACGATCTTATTAATCACCATTTTGTTGGAGAGAAAGAGAGAGTAATAAATTATTTTGAATTTATTGCTAATGATGTTCGACAGCATCTAGCTGATCTTGGAGTAAATAGCCTTGAAGAGATTATTGGTCAGACGCAGTATCTTGAAAAAATAGATACCAAAGATCCTCAATACCGTTCAATAAATTTAGATGAGCTTCTATATAAAGATAAAAATATTAATGAGTCATTCTTCTGTACTGAAAAAAATAATAAACCGTGGGATAAAGGACTACTTAATAAAAAAATTCTAAAAGATTTTAAAAGCTCTATTAATGAACAGGAATCTAATTCTAAAACTTATGAGATCAGGAACACTGACAGATCTGTTGGTGCAAAAATTTCGGGTTATGTTGCATCGAAATATGGAGAAGAGGGATTAAGCAATCCAATTAATATCAACTTCAGTGGATCAACTGGGCAAAGTTTTGGATGCTGGAATGCCAACGGTATCAACCTTACTGTAAATGGAGATGCTAATGATTATGTTGGTAAGGGCATGAATGGTGGAAGGATAATCATTAAGAATGAGAATAGTTTTGCTACGAATGATGACAATGCTGTATTAGTTGGAAACACATGTTTATATGGTGCTACTGGAGGCGAGCTTTATGTTGGTGGTACTGCAGGCGAGCGTTTTGGAGTAAGAAATTCTGGTGCTAAAGCAGTTATTGAAGGGGCTGGTGACCACTGTTGTGAGTACATGACCGGAGGTCATATAACAGTACTGGGCTCTGTTGGTGCAAACTTTGGAGCAGGTATGACTGGTGGTTTTGCATATGTTTTAGATGAAGATAGATCTTTTTTTGATAAATGCAACAGAGGAATGGTCAACATCGAAAGAATAACAACAGAAGATATGCAGCCACATAGAAAGCATTTAAAAGAAATAATCGCTAGACACTATAAATACACAAATAGCCTAAAATCTAAGCAAATTCATGAAGATTTTGATAAATTTGAGCCACATTTTTGGTTGGTGTCACCTGCTGCTTTAAATATCCAAGACTTACTTAAAGCAACTAGATCTAATGCAGCTTAATTTAATTTAAAAGCTTTAGATAAGTTTTTTGAATCAAATTTGTTTGTTTTAAACCCATTTAAATTTTTATCAAGCATTATTAAATTAAGCTTACCTTGAGTGACTTTTTTGTCATTCATAATAAATTTTTTAAGATCTCGATATTTAAATTTTTGAAAATCTGTATCTAATTCAAGAGAATGAATTGTGTTATCAAGGTCCTTGTATTTAGATTGATCAATCAGTCCTTCAAGATAGGAAATTCTAGCAATAATTTGTATTCCATAAATAACTGCTTGACCATGAGTAATTCCTTTATATTTCTTAAAGGCCTCTATCGCATGGCCAAATGTATGTCCAAGATTTAAAATTGCCCTGATTCCATTTTCTTTTTCATCTTTGGTAACAATCTTTGCCTTTGTCTTAATAGATTCACTAATTAGATTTTCCATAACAATGGGATCTTTTTTTTGTATCTCTTTAGAATTATTTTCAAGAATTGACCTTATTTTTTTGTTACCAAGTAGACTATATTTAACAATTTCACCTAAACCAGATCTAAATTGATTATTAGAAAGAGTTTCCAAAAAAGAGGTGCTAATCAAAACTAGTTTTGGATTATAAAAAGCTCCAACTAAATTTTTCCCTCTTTCAATATTTATTGCAGTCTTTCCTCCAACCGATGAATCAACCTGAGCGAGAAGACTTGTTGGTATTTGAATAAAATCTATACCTCTAAGATATGAAGCAGCTGTAAAGCCAGTAATATCACCAACCATACCGCCACCCAAGGCAATCATGAGATCAGATCTATCAAATTTTAACTTTGCAAGTTTCTCAAGTAAATTTAAGTATTCATTTGCAGATTTAGAGGTTTCACCTTGAGGTAATTCGTGAGTGTAAATATTTTTATTATTACTAATTTTAGCTCTTAGCTCTTTAATGTATTTCTTTGGAATGCCAGAATCAGTAACAATTAAGATATTTTTTGACGATTTTATTTGAGGTGCTAAATTAGATTTAGTAAGTGCATTTTTAGAGATAATAACCTCATATTTTGAAGAGCCTTTACCTACCTTAATAGTATTAGCCATAATTTTTAACAAGTTTTATTATCTCAGATGCAACCTCTTGACTGCTTAAATTCTCAGTATTAACAACGTAATCTGCTACCTCTTCATAT
>CBFHRY010000007.1:15857-24318 GCA_965658385.1 Gammaproteobacteria bacterium | reverse complement strand
AGTTTTATTATCTCAGATGCAACCTCTTGACTGCTTAAATTCTCAGTATTAACAACGTAATCTGCTACCTCTTCATATAATGAAACTCTTTGATCATGAAGTTTTTGAAGAATTTCACCAGGATCACCTTCTTTTAATAATGGCCTATCTTTATCTTTGGAGGTCCTCTCAAGCTGAACATTGATTGGAGTGGCTAGATAAAAAACAGTACCTCTTGAAGACAAAATATCCCTATTTTTATCAGATAGAATAATGCCTCCACCTGTAGATAAGACTATTGAATTAAGCTCAGCTAATTCTTCAAGAATTTTACTTTCTCGTTTTCTAAAGCCATCTTCGCCTTCCAAATCAAAAATCCAATCTATAGAGGCCCCAGTCCTAGACTCAATTTCAGCGTCAGTATCATAAAATGTTAAGAAAAGCTCACTTGAAATAATTTTTCCAACTGTAGATTTTCCTGAACCCATCGGGCCAACTATAAAAATATTCATTATTAATTTTTGTTAAAATACACCAAATTTTAACATCTAACTGAATAAAATAGATTTTTTTAATAGTTAAAAGTTGTATGCTATTTGAATAAGAAAATCGCTTAAGAAATGCTCAAATTTATAAAAATTACTTTTTACTCTTCTCTTGTTGCAAGCATCTTGTCAATTTTTACTGTAATTGGCTTTTATTTATACTTAAAGCCAAATTTGCCTGAAATAACTCTAGTTGATGAATCGCAACTCCAGATGCCACTTAAAATATATACCTCCGATGAGGTGCTAATTGGAGAATATGGAGAAATTAAAAGAAGACCTGTTTATTTTGATGAAATCCCAAATAATTTGAGAAATGCTTTTTTAGCTGCAGAGGATGATGGTTTTTTTCGTCATCAGGGTATAAGTTACACGGGCTTACTAAGGGCACTGCTTCAATATATTGAGGCAGGAGAAATAGTAAGCGGTGGCGGTACCATTTCAATGCAGGTGGTTAGAGGATACCTTTTAACTAGGGATCAAAAGCTTACAAGAAAAATAAAAGAAATCTATCTAGCCCTTGAGCTTGAAAGCAGAGCCTCTAAAGAGGAAATTTTCGAGCTCTATGTCAATAGAATTTTTTTGGGAAACAGATCATATGGAATTGAAGCAGCTTCAAATACTTATTTCAATAAATCTGTAGATCAATTAACGCTTGCTGAATCTGCTACTATAGCAGCCCTTGCTCAACTTCCTTCTGCAATTAATCCAATCAAATCTCCTGTAAGGACCACACAAAGACGAAATTGGATTTTATCAAGAATGCTTAAGTTAAAAATGATATCAAAAGAGCAATACTTTGAAGCCCTATCTGTGGAAATGGAAGTGGTAAAAGATATTGATTTATACGATGTGGATGCAAGGTATTTGGCTGAGCTTGCAAGACAGGAAATTGTTAAAAGATATGGATTAAAAGCATATAAAGAGGGCTGGAAAGTTTTTACAACAATAAAGTCAGAATATCAGATTGCGGCATCTGCAAGTATACAAAAGCATTTGGCCTTGTATGACAAAAGGCATGGCTGGAGAGATGCTGATAATTATATTGATATATTTAATGAAGAAGAGCTTGAGCTATTAAATGCTGGTAATTCAGATTTTATTACCGAAAGTTTAAAAAAAGAAAATTCTTTTATAGTCGAGAATCAAACCATTGGCAGCAAGATAAATGAAATATTTTCGTCATACCCATATTATCGAACTCATACTAAAGCTATAGTTATTGGAGTTCATAAAAAGAGAATTGACTTCCTCAATGAAAAACTTGAGATTGATTCTTTAAATTGGTCATCAAATTATAAGTGGGCCAGAAAGTATCTTGATATAAATAAAAGAGGTCCTGCACCTCAGGATTTTGAAGATTTTATAAAGGTTGGTGATTTCATCTATCTTGAAGAAATCGATAGCCTTCTATTGTTAGATCAAATGCCTCTTGCTGAATCTGCTTTAATATCATCAGATCCAAACTCCGGAGCAATTAGAGCCTATGTAGGAGGCTCAAACTTTAATAAAAGCAATTTTGATAGAGTTCGTTTGTCATATCCTCAATCTGGTTCAAGTTTTAAGCCCTTTATTTATTCAGCAGGTTTAGCCAATGAATACAATTTATCATCATTGATAAATGATGCACCCATTGCTTTTGAAGATAAAAACCTTGAAAGCGTATGGAGACCAGAAAACTATACTGGCAAATTTTATGGATTAACTTCTTTAAGAAGCGCATTGATAAGATCAATTAACATAGTTTCTATCAAGTTGCTAAGAGGAGTTGGTATAGATAAATCTGTAGAAACAATTGAAAAATTTGGATTCAAAAAAAATAGAATACCCAAAGATCTTTCTTTAGCTCTTGGATCAGGAAACTTTTCACCTGCCGAAATGGTTAGAGCATTTGGCGTCATAGCAAGTGAAGGATATATTAAAGATTTATATTATGTTGATAGGGTTGAGGATAGGTTTGGAAACATTATCTATTCTTCAGATGCTAATTCTAAATTAAATAATAAGAACTTATCTGCTTTTCCTTGGCTCAATACATTGGAGATGAATATAAAAAGTCCATATTATCTTCTTAAACCAATTGAAAGTTCAGACAAAGTAATAGATGAAAGAGTTGCATATTTAATTAAAGATACTTTGAAAGATTTTATGAAAAATGGAACGGCAGGGAGGAAATCTGCATTTCTAAATCGAGATGACATTGGTGGCAAGACTGGAACAACTAATGATGCTGTAAGTACTTGGTTTTCTGGATTTCATGACGATTTAGTTACTACGGTTTGGGTTGGAACAGATGATTTTACCTCTCTAGGCGATAATGAATATGGCTCAACAATTTCAATGCCAATATGGCTTGACTATATGTCAGTTGCTCTCAAAGATCTTGAAGAAAAACCAGTAAGAATTCCTCCTGGCATGACATATATCAAAGTTGATAAAGAGACTGGAGAAATAAATAATTCTCAAAATTCAAAAAATAGCTACTTTGAACTTTTTCTAGATGAAAATATAAAAAATTAACTTTTGAATATATTAATAGACAGTAGCTCCCATGCGTTATCAATGTAATTACTTGGTGAGTCTTTAAATTTTGATCTTATATATCTTGAAACATTACCTTCAAGATAGGTAGTGATTAGTTGAGATGAAATACCTGGCTGCGAGATCAAGGAAGATGTCTCTTCTGCCAAAATTTGCTTAACAGTTAGTTCAAATCTTTCATAAAATTGATTTACAGAATCTGATACATTTTTCTCTGCAGGTGAAAGAGCTTCTCGTGATAATAGCCTTGCAAAGCCTTTATTTTTTTCTATAAAAAGCATGAAAAATAAAAATATGTTTTTAACCTTCTCTTTTGAATCTAAATCAGCTTTTTTGAGTTCAGCGCATTTTGAAAAGATAGCATCATCACAGTACGAAAATAATTCAGCATAGATAGATCTTTTGCTTGGAAAATGTCTATATAAAGCAGCCTCTGTGATATTAGATTTCTTGGCAAGTAAGGCCGTTGTAATTTTTTTTGATGAGGCTTCCTCAAGCAGGCTTGCAAGCGATTGCAAAATAATATTTTTGCGGTTTTTATTCATATTAAGTTAAATTTATATCAATATCAGGACAAATGCGAGCAAGCTCACTAATAAAGTCTTTTTGTATTCTCTGCATATCTTCAATACTATTGCCCTCAAACCTTAGCACTAGCTTTGGTGAAGTTTGCGACGCTCTTAGCAAGCCCCAGCCATTTTGAAAATTAATACGCAGGCCATCGAGAGTAATTTTTTCACCATCTAGAGTATTATTATTTATAAACTCTTCAACAATTTTAAATTTACTTTCGTCAGTAACATCAATATTTAGTTCTGGTGTTGAAAATGATTTCGGATAAGAATCAATAATTTCTTGAATGGTTTCATATTGCGTATTTTCTGACAAAGCTTCGACCAATCTTGCACCTGAATATGGACCATCATCAAATCCGAACCATTTATCATTAAAAAATATGTGACCACTCATTTCTCCGCCTAATAAAGAATTATTTTCTTTTATTGTCCTCTTGATATGAAAGTGACCAGTTGGAGCCATAATAGGTTCTCCATGATTTTCTGTAATTATGTTACTTAAATGATTGGAGCATTTAACATCAAATACAATCGAACCATTTGATTTTGAAAGAATGTTTTCTGATAACATCATCATATATTTATCAGGGAAAACATTTTCACCTTTGTTAGTTATTAAACCAACTCTGTCCCCATCTCCGTCAAAGGCCAAACCCAGATCGGCATTATTTTCTTTTACACACTTAATAAGATCTTGAACATTTTCAAGTTTACTTGGGTCAGGATGATGGTTAGGGAAATTTCCATCGACATCACTATATAATTCGATGACGTCACAACCAATTCTTCGAAAAAGATCAGGCGCAATATGCCCAGCAACACCATTTCCTGAATCTAATACAACCTTATACTCTTTTGAACCTTTTATCTCGATAGAAGATTGAACTGCTTCAAGATAATCTTCCTTAATATCCTTGTAATTTAGGCTCCCAATAGCGCACTTATCTTCATTTATTCCCTGAATAATATCTAGCACTTCAAGACCAGACATAGGCTTGTCATTAATGACCATCTTCAAACCATTATGGTTTTTTGGGTTATGACTTCCAGTAATGATTATTCCACTTTTAGCCTCATTATTCTTTGCCTCAAAGTAAAGCATAGGACTTGTTACCAACCCTACATTTGTAACATCCAAACCAGCATTGACTAAACTTTCACAAAAACTATTAAGCAAAGATTCCCCAGAGAGCCTTCCATCTCTTCCTATGGATATGGATTTAATATTTTCTTTTTTGCATTTACTTGCAATTGCTTTTCCAATAATTGCTATTGAATCTTCATTTAACTGGTCTGGGTATATTCCCCTTATATCGTTTTCTCTAAATATCGATTTGTTTACTTTCATTGCTTTAGTTATGAGGCGTTGTTTGTCATAATAAGCTGCTAATTATAACTGCTAAAAATATGTTTAATAACACAGATTCCAAACTTATATGGAAGAATGGTGAATTTATAAAATGGGATGATTCTACGGTTCATTTAATGTCTCATACATTGAATTATGGTACTGGTGCTTTTGAGGGTGTAAGAGCCTATAAAACAGACAGGGGGCCTGCAATTTTTAGACTAGAAGACCACACAAATAGGCTTTTTAATACCGCTGCTAAAATAGATATTAAAATTCCATTTTCACAAGAAGATCTTAACGAAGTTCAAAAAAAAATATTTATTCATAATAAACTTGATGAAGGATACATTAGGCCAATAGTTTATCTTGGCGCTGAATCTCTTGGTATCAGAGCCCTTGATTTATCTGTAAATGTAGCGGTAGCAGCATGGGAATGGCCTTCTTATATGGATCCAGAGGCAAAAGAAAAAGGAATTTCTATCGTTAAATCTTCTCACGAGCAGTATTCGAATCCGCTCCATTCAAATAATAAGATTATAGGAACATACATTAATTCAACAATGGCTCTTCATGAGGCTTTAAGAAAGGGTGCTGATGAGGCTCTTTTAATGGATAAAAATGGTTTTATTTCTGAAGGGAGTGGTGAAAATATTTTTATCATTAAAGATGAAACTATATATACACCATCAACAGATCATTGCTTAAATGGTATAACCAGGCAGTCAGTTATAACTATAGCCAAAGATGAAGGATATGAAGTTATAGAAAAAAACTTAGAATACCAAAACCTAGCTGAGGCTGATGAGGCATTTTTTACTGGAACAGCTGTAGAAATAACACCAATAACTAAATTAGATGGAAAAGAAATTAATTCTGGAAAGAGAGGAAAAATTACACAAAGACTCCAATCTATTTATGAGGATGTAATTACAGGTAAATCAGAGAAATATAACTCATGGCTTTCTTATGCTCATTCCTCCAAAGAATCCTAAACTTAAAATTGCAATATTAAGTTATAGATCTGCGCCATTTGGTGGAGGTCAAGGTATTTATGTTAAAGCTATTTCATTAGCTCTTAAAAATTTAGGCCATTCGGTAGATGTGATATCTGGCCAGCCTTATCCAATACTAGAAGATGGGGTTAATTTAATAAAACTTCCTGGCATGAATTTATTCGAAACTTTTATTTTCAAAGATAGGCTTAAAAAATTCATAAAGAGCCCAAAAACATTTGTAAATATTTATGAATTCATATCTACTTTAGCAGGTGGATTTCCTGAGATGTACTCTTTTGGCAAAAGAGCTAATAAATTCTTAAAAGATAACAATAATTACGATGTTGTCATTGACAATCAATCATTGAGCTATGGAATGCTTGAGATCCAAAAAAGGTTTCCTTTTATTGAAATAATACATCACCCAATAACTATGGACTTAAAGCATGATCTTGAGGCTAGCAACAAACTTCTTTATAAAATTTCTAGGAAGAGGTGGTACTCATTTCTAAGGATGCAAAAAAGAGTTGCCCCAAAACTAAGATCCATAATCACACCCTCAATGAGCTCCAAGAGTGATATTGAAAATGATTTATCCTGTTCTACAGAAAATATAATCGTTATAAATAATGGACTTGATTCTAATATATTTAGACCCTATGAAAGCATTGGTAGAAATAAGCTCAGGCTTATAACTACTGCAAGTGCAGATGTGCCTTTGAAAGGCTTAGATTATACTCTCGGAGCCGTTGCAGAGCTAAGAAATGAACTAGATATTGAGTTATTAGTTATCGGTAATAAAAAAGATGACGGACATACATCAAGGCTAATCAAAAAGTTAAATTTAGAAAAAAATGTAATATTTAAAACAAATTTAACGCAAGAAGATATTGCTAAAGAGTACGCAAAGAGCTCTATTGCAATAGTAAGCTCTTTGTATGAAGGATTTGGTTATCCAGTTATCGAAGCAATGAGTTGCTCAATACCATTGATAGCGGCGAAGACTTCTTCAATTCCTGAATTAGTCGGAGGTTTTGCTCATTTAATTGATCCTAAAGACATCAAGCAATTAGCCAAAAAAGTAAAAGAAATATTGAAAAATTATGATGAAAATTTAATCCTTGCTAAGAATGGCAGGGCTCATATTCAGAAACAATTTAATTGGGAAAAAATATCAAAACAATATCAAGATGTAATTTATAAGAATTTAAACAGGCGAAGAGAATGTTAACTTTTAACTTTAGACAGTTTGATTTCAAAAATGAAAGCGGAGTAATGTTAGACATTGGTTGCGGAGAGGGCCGTCATGTTTTTGGAGCAATGCAGAATTACAAGAACTTTTACTGTATTGGGCTTGATATGGATGAACCATCTCTAGCAAAGGCTCAAGAAGGATTTGAGTTTTTTAAATCAATATCAAATGAAGGAGCTATTTTTATAAAGGGTTCTGCATATGAACTTCCTTTTCCATCTGACTCAATAGATTTAATAATATGCTCTGAGGTTTTAGAACATCTCAATAATTATAGTGAAGCGCTAAGTGAAATATATCGAGTACTCAAACCCCATGGCAAGTTTCTTGCTAGCGTCCCATCATTCTTCCCTGAAAAATTATGTTGGATGCTTTCAAAAGATTATCAAAATATGCCTGGAGGGCATGTAAGGATTTTTAAGAAGAAAGCTATCATAAATGAAATTGAGCAATTAGGCTTTTTATTGAAAAAACATGAAAGGTTTCATTCAATTCACAGCCCTTACTGGTGGCTTCGATGCTTGTTTTGGAAGAATCAAGATAATAATTGGTTAATAGGAATTTATAAAAAAATTCTTGAAAAACATATCCTTGAGAAGCCTTATCTTATTGATTTAATTGATAGATTGTTTAACCCAATTCTTGGTAAAAGTTTATCTATGTATTTTGAAAAAAGATAATGACAGAGACAATAAAAATAATTATCAGCAAGGATGCTAATAATACCAAAAGCGCAAACTTCTATAATGCAATCGGTCTTTATGTTTTAAACCAGCAGCTCAAGAGCGGAGTAATACCATCCAATACTGATGGTTCATTTGATCCCTGGGACTTTATAGAATCTATTACCGCACTAAATTTTATTTTTAAAAAAGAAGAAGCTAAAAAGTCTTTTAGATGGCTTAAAGACAATCAAAATGAAGATGGAAGTTGGTTCTCAAAATACTCAAGATCTGGGGAGCCGATAGAAACAAATAAGCCTACTCATTTCTCATCTTATATATCTGTTGGACTTCTTCATTATTACAAGACTTTTTCTGATTTAGATTTCCTAGAAGAAATGTGGCCATCATTAAAAAAAGCCACAAACTTTTCAATTAAACACCAAACACAAAAAGGAACAATTCCTTGGTCAATAGACTCCAAGGGAGATATTGAAAATGATTATTTAATTACCGCATCTAGCTCTATTCTCAAAAGTCTGGAGTGCTCTAGCGCTATAG
>CBFHRY010000007.1:0-15847 GCA_965658385.1 Gammaproteobacteria bacterium | reverse complement strand
CCTAGATCTAAATCCAGACTGGATCATGGCCTATAAATTATTATCAAATGCACTTAGGCATCCAAAAGGTTTGTTTGATTTACAAAAAGATAGATCAAATTTTTCTATGGATTCATATTACCGAGTAATTTCAGGCTGCTTAAACAAAAATGAAATCGAAGAGGCGATACAGCTAACACTAAATAATTTTTATGAAGATGGGTTGGGTATTAAATGTGTTAGAGAAGAGCCATGGATAACAGTTGCTGAAACAAATGAATTTGTAATTGCATTAGTCATTGGAAATAAAAAAAACTTGGCTAAAAAGATTTTGCTTGAATCCACTCTAATATCTGATGAAAATAATATTCCCTTCATGGGATGGCAATATAAAGAAAAAATTTTTTGGCCAAATGAGAAACCAACATGGACAGCGGCTGCAATGCTACTTGCAGCTGATGCGGTATTTGGCTATACAACAGCATCAGATTTATTTTTAAAAAACCAATTAGACTCTTTTTAAACAAACTATAGTATCTACTCTATCATGCTCTATAAAATCGTTTTTTAGAGCTTCTTTATATATCTCATAAGGAGCTTGTCCTCCTTCACTAGGATCTTCATAGATATCATGGATAACTAAAGCCCCATTTTTTTTTACATATTTTGACCAGCAATTGTAATCATTAAAAGCTGACTCTAAAGAGTGACCACCATCTATAAATATCATCCCAGCAGAGGTATTCCATGACTTAGCTGCAGCTCTTGATGATGAAACAATTGGAATAATATTATCAAGATTATATTTTTGAATATTTTTAAGGAAAAGAGGGAATGTATTAACTCTATTTTCCTGAACATCAAATACCTCAGGGTCAAAATATTCTTCCTTCAATTGATGCTCTTCGGATCCAGAATGATGATCGATTGTGAAAACAACTTCATTATTTTCATTTGCTCCAAATCCAAGATAGATAGTTGATTTGCCACAATATGTTCCAATTTCAATGATCGGACCCGACTTTGAAAACTCTTTTGACCACTTATATAATGCTTCTCCTTCATGCGAAGGCATGAAGCCCTTAACGTTCTCAATATCTTTAATTATCATTTATAAAAATCCTCTTTGCCGAGTGTTGATTTAAATCTTCGATGTTGCCACAAATATTCAGAGGGATGTTTCCTAATACTATTCTCAATAATTTTATTTAGATCAGAGGACATTTCGTTATCCGAATTCATATTTAGTTCAATTTTTTCAATCTCAATAATATACTCATCATTTTCTATAAAGCTGTTTAGAAAATACGTCTGACAATTTGTTTTTCTTATAATTTTATGCGGAGCAGATATAGTTGCTGCTGGTAGGTTAAAAAAGTTAACTACTTCTGACCCATTCATTCCATAGTCTTGATCAGTAGCATATAAAACTGTTTTACCTGACAGTAGCCATTTAATAAATTTTAATGGCTTATTCTTATCACATAAGCCTTTAACCCCTTTCAGGCGACCCTTGCTCTGAATGGCATCAAAAAATTTTGAGTTATGCGTTCTTTCAACCCCATATATATCTGCATTCATACCCAAAATTCTTGCATCAAGCTCTAAATGTAAAGAATGCTTAAAAAAAAGGAGGACCCCATTACCTTTGTTTTGCTCATTTTTAAGCTGCTTAAGTCCTCTAATTTTATATTTAATCTCTTTATTTATTCTTGCATCACTCCAAAACCATGAAATAGCAGTATCGAACATAACCAAACCTGAGTTGTTAATATTGCTTTTAATTAAACTGCTTCTTTTAATATCATCTAGATCATAAAAACAGGCATCAATATTTTTTTTGCTAATATGATTCCTTTTTTGCAAAAAAATGCTTATGAATTTGCTTATTACTGGTGAAATCTTTAACTGTAAAGATCTCGGTAGCAATGCAATTGCTCTCCAAAAGAAAACTAGAAGTGATAAAAAAATGTTTCTCATATGATATTAAAATGTATTATTACATTAATGTAGCTAATGATTGTCATAATGAGACTTCTTTTTTATAACATTTTAATTCTTATTTTTCTTCCGATAGCTGTCGGTAGAATTTTATACAAAAGCATCAAAGATAAGGATTACAGACTTAATTTATCTCAAAGGTTTGGCATATATAAAATTAATCCTTCAAAGAAAAAAGTTATTTGGTTTCATGCGGTTAGCCTTGGAGAAGTCATAGCATCCGAAAAGATAGTCAACAAGCTCCTAGAAGATGCTAATGTAATACTTACAGTCACTACGCCAACTGGATTACGCCATGCTAGAAAGATTTACAAAGATCGTTTAAAGATTTGTTATGCACCATGGGATAGCCTTGCTTTTATGAATAGGACAATTCACTCATTCAAGCCATCAGCAATTGTTATTTTTGAAACAGAAATTTGGCCTTCAATGGTCCATTGCTCTTTTAAAAAAGATATTCCTATTATTTTATGTAATGGCAGAATGTCTCAGAGATCTTTCAAAAGTTATGCAAGGTTCAAAGCTTTAGTTAAAACAACGCTTCAAAAATTCTCTTTTATTTTTGTACAAAGTGAAAATCAAGCTAAAAGATTTTTTGAACTAGGGGCAAATATTGAGCAATTAAAAATTGCATCTTCAGTGAAGTTTGACTCTCATCAACTTAATGAAGAATTTAGTAATAGAGATCATGAGGTAGAAAAAAATAAAGTTTTATTATTTGCAAGTACTCATAGAGGCGAAGACGAAAGATTAATAAAAATATATAAAAATCTTAAATCAATGATAGCTAACTTAAGATTAGTAATTGTTCCAAGGCATCCAGAAAGACATACCGAGATAGAACGAATTCTAACTGAAGAAGGAGTTAAACATTCATCACAAAACAATAGCAAACTAGAATTTGAAGATAATGAGGTAATAGTTATAAATACTATTGGTACCTTGGCTGAGTTATATGCTAAAGCAGATGCAGCTTTTATTGGCGGGAGTATGTTAGGCGATACAGGAGGGCATAATATAATTGAGCCTGCTGCATCTGGATGTCCATTTGTTGTTGGTGAATATATGTATAATTTTACAGATATATTAGAGTCTTTTTTAATACGTGATGCGTGTATCCAAGCCTCAAGCGACAAAGAGATAGAGCTATCTTTAAAAAGTATATTGACTGACAATGATCAGCATGGAAAAATTAGCGCATTAGAAGTTGTTAAAGAAAATAAAGGGTCATCAGATTCACAAGCAAGAAAGATTATAAGTTTTTTAAATTAAAAGAGGCATATTTTGAAATTAGTTACAGCAATCATAAAACCTTTCAAGGTTGAAGAGGTAAGATCCGCATTAGAAAAAATAGGTGTTTCTGGAATGACAATGACCGAGGTTAAGGGTTTTGGAAGGCAGAAAGGTCATACTGAGCTTTATCGTGGTGCAGAATACACTATAGACTTTCTACCTAAAATTAAATTAGAGATAGCTGTATCTGATGACATAGTTGAATCTGTAAAAAGCGCAGTAATTGAAGCAGCAGCCTCAGGAAAAATTGGGGATGGTAAAATTTTCATATCGCCTATTGAAGAAGTAGTTCGAATAAGAACAGGTGAGACAGACGAAGACGCTCTGTAAAATTTAATTATTAAAAAATTAAATCAAAAAAAAGTCGTCTTCCTGCTAGGTCCTACCGCATCCGGAAAAACAGACTTAGCAATAAAACTATCAAAAAGCTTTGATTTTGAGATCATTAGCGTCGATTCTGTGATGGTCTATAAAGATGCTAATATTGGCTCTGCAAAACCACCAAAGAATGTCTTAGAAAAATATCCACATTTTTTAGTCAATAATAAAAACTTAACCGAAATCTACTCTGTTGCAGAATTCTGCAACGATTCTTATAAATTAATTGAAGAAATTCACTCTAGAAATAAGATACCATTTTTTGTTGGTGGTTCGATGATGTACTTTAAGTCTTTGTTAGATGGTATAAATGATATGCCTGCAAGAGATGATTTGTATAGGGAAAAGCTTTTAGAAGAGAGTTTAAAGAAACCGGGTTATCTTTTTAATCTTCTTTTAGAAATTGATCCTCAGTATGCAAAAAAAATTAAACCAAACGATAAAAAAAGAATTATACGAGCGTTGGAAGTTGCAAATAGCTCAGGCAAGTCAATAACAGAAAACCTAAATGAAAGCTCCAAGAAGAGCTTAAAAAATAAGTATGATATTTTGCAAATAGGTATTTATGAGGAAGATAGAACAATATTGCATAAAAGAATTAAAGACAGACTAGAAGCAATGTTTAACGAAGGTCTTATCGAAGAGGTTGAGGATATTAAAAAAAATTACTGTATTGAATCAAGTCACCCAATTCTATCTGCTGTAAATTATAAGCAAGTTTTTGATTATTTAGATAACCACATAAACAAAGACGAGTTGTTTAACAAGGCTTTATTTGCTTCAAGGCAATTGGCAAAGAGACAGATTACATGGATTAGATCATGGGAAGATCTTAATTTGTATAAAATTAACTCATATGAAGAGATTAAAGAAAATATAAAGAATTTCTTATAGATGGCTTTAAATATATATTTAAGCCCATAAGTAGTAACTATAATATAAATATATTGAGGTAAATATATGAACTGGGATAATCAAGACAAAGATCCATGGGGTGGTAAGAATGATGCTCCCGATTTTGATGATCTTTTAAAAAAATTTTCATCTGTACTAGGAGCAAAGAAAGCAACTTCATCCAATGGCTCAGGTTCTGGCGGCGGTGGCAGCAAGCTATCTTCAAGTAGAATATTTCTTTATGCATTCTTCGCTTTTTTAATTGTTTATGCATCTCAGTGTATATATCAGCTTGATGCTTCAGAAAGAGCGGTTATCTTAAGATTAGGAAAATTTCATGAGGAGCAATCTGAAGGATTGAACTTTAGACTTGCGGGAATTGACGATAGGTATATCGAAAATGTATCTTTGACTAGAAGATATACACAAACAAATAGCATGCTTACAAAAGATGAAAATATTGTTGATGTGACTGTTTCAGCTCAATACAGAATTGCCAACCTAAAAGATTTTGTACTAAATGTTAAAGATCCTGAAGGCAGTCTTAGAAACGCAATTGAAAGCGCGTTAAGACACGTTGTTGGTGACAACACTCTTGATCAGACTCTTACTGTAGGAAGAGAAAATATTGCCTTTGATGTTCAAAATAGATTACAAGCATACCTAGACACATACCAAACAGGTCTTTTAGTTCAGCAAGTAAATATTGAGAAAACCGATCCACCTTCAGCAGTAAAAGATTCATTTGATGATGTTGTTGCTGCTCGTGAGGATAAAGAAAGGCTTCAAAATGAAGCTGAAAGGTATGCTTTAACAATAGTTCCTGAAGCAAGAGGCCAAGCGCAAGCCAGGATAAGACAAGCAGAGGGTTATAAATTAGAAGTAGTTGCTAATGCAGAAGGTGAGGTTTCAAGATTTACAAACTTACTTGAAGAATATAGCAAAGCTCCTGAAGTCACCAGAGATAGGTTATATCTAGATGCACTTCAATCAGTTCTATCTAACTCAACCAAGGTTATGGTCGATGTAGAGGGAGGTAATAATTTATTATATTTACCTTTAGATAAAATAATGGAAGAAAACAAGAAACAAGAAAATTCTAGAATTAATTTAAGGAGAGTTGATGATGAATAAAAGTTCATATTTACTAGTATTCGCCGCGCTTATAGTTGGAATTGCATTTAATAGTTTTTTTATTGTAGATGAAAAAGAAAAAGCAATAGTACTTCAATTTGGTGAGGCCGTTAGAACTGATATAGATGTCGGCTTTTCTTTTAAATTGCCTATTGTTCAAGAAGTTAAGAAATATGATGCAAGAATACAAACACTTGATGAAGCTCCTGATAGAATTTTGACAGTTGAGAGTAAATACTTGCTTGTAGATTCTTTTATTAAATATCGTATTTCAGATGTACTTACATTTTATAAAGCAAATAACGGAAGTTTTAATAGTCTTAATAGTTTATTAGGCCAAAGATCAGAATTTATTCTTAAAAACCAGTTTGGTAAAAGGACTGTAAAAGAAGTTGTTTCAGGCGAAAGAGATGAGTTAATGAATACAATGTTGAATCAGCTAAATGATTCAGTTGTTGATCTTGGTGTTGAGATAATAGACTTTAGGGTTAAAAGGATAGATCTTCCTTCAAACTTGAGTAATTCTGTATATGAGAGAATGAGGACAGAAAGAAATAGATTGGCTGAAGAATTAAGGTCTGAAGGTAAAGAAATCGCAAGAGAGATTAGAGCTATTGCTGATAAAGATAAGGTTGTTATTTTGGCTGAAGCCTATAAGAAATCAGAGCAACTAAGAGGTGAAGGTGATGCAGAGGCAACTGCAATATATGCAGAAGCATATTCTGTAGACCCAGAGTTTTATGAATTTACTAGAAGCTTGAGGGCTTATACAGAAACTTTTCAAAATAAATCTGATGTAATGCTAATTGATTCTGAATCTGAATTTTTTAAATATTTAAATAAACAAAGTCAGCCATAAAAAGAGTAAATGTCAAAAAATACATTAATACTGGGTCTCCAGTGGGGAGATGAAGGTAAAGGCAAAATAGTAGATGCGTTAAGCGAAGATACTCATGCCGTATGTAGGTTTCAAGGTGGACATAATGCAGGTCATACAATAAAAGTAAATGGAGAGCAAACAGTTCTCCATTTAACTCCGTCAGGAATACTCCATCCTAATATCAATTGTGTTATTGGAAATGGTGTCGTTCTCTCTTTAGAAGCCTTAGACAAAGAAATAAATGAGCTTAAAGAGGCTGGCATTTCATTTGATAATAGATTTTATATTAGTTCATCATGCTGTCTAATACTCCCAACTCATATAAAAATTGACCAAGTAAGGGACAAAAAAGAATCTATAGGAACAACTGGAAGAGGTATCGGGCCCGCCTATGAAGACAAGATTGCAAGGCGCGCTATAAGGTTGGGTGATTTTTCTGATGTAGCTGATTTAAAGATTAAGCTTGAGAAATTAGTGACTTACCATAATAAAGTTTTAAACAAAATGCATGACGAAGACTCGATATCTGTTCAACAAGTCGTTGATGAAATTTTCTCTTACAAGCATCTTTATGATAATTTTTGTTGTGACACTCAAAACTTGCTAATTGATTGGATCGAAGAGGACAAATCAATACTATTTGAGGGGGCTCAGGGAACTCTTTTAGATATTGATCAAGGAACTTACCCATTTGTGACATCCTCAAGCACCACTGCTGGAGGAGTCTCAACAGGTTTGGGTATTGGCCCAAAATATATAGATAAAATTATCGGTATCACAAAAGCTTATACAACAAGAGTTGGTGAAGGGCCTTTTATTACAGAACTATTTGATACTAATGGTGAGATGTTAGCAAAAAATGGTCATGAATTTGGAGCAACAACAGGAAGACCAAGAAGATGCGGCTGGTTAGATTTAGTCGCATTAAAAAAAGCTGTTTTTACAAATTCAGTAACTCATCTTTGCCTCACAAAACTAGATGTTCTTGATACTTTTAAAGAAATTTCTGTTTGCATTAAATATGATAATGGAAATCCCATCTACAAAATCTTTGAAGGATGGAATGATAAAACAGAAGGAGTAACAGATTTTAATAACCTTCCGCATAATGCTAAATCTTACATAAACTTTATAGAGGAGTTTATTGGATGTGAGATTAGTATAGTCTCAACCGGACCTTCTAGAAATCAAACAATTACGAGATAAAGTATTTATATTTATTTGATATTTAGAAATTTGTCTAAATAAGTATTTATAAACTTATACGATTCGGGGTTAGAGAATTTTTTTGAAAGCCTAAGCGATTCATCTATGATTAGGGGCCCATCAAGCTCACCTTTTAAAAATTCATTTATCGCAAAGTACATAATAGACTTATCTATAAGTTCTAAATCAGTTTCTTTTAGTCCAAGGCCATTAATAGAATTTTGTATAGATCTATTATTTTTTTCTACTGATGCTAGAGATTTTTCAAAATATGCAAAATCAACATTTTTATTACGGTGCTCATTTTTAAACTGAACGACAATGTCGTCTATGTTTTGGTGATTAAATAAAAACTGATAGATTGCCTGAACTAAATATTCACGAGTTTTAATAATTTTTTTATATTTCGCTAAATTTTTCAATTACAACTCCATTATTTCTAATAGAGATTGAGTAATTTCTTTTCCTTTATTCAGCTTTTCAACAGATGATCTTTCAAAGGCCTGTTCTATATTATTTGTAGCAAGAATGCCATTCACAATTGGTATTGATTTTTCTATAGATAATTTCATAAGAGCATCTGCAGTTGTATTAGCAATTAATTGAAAGTGAGGGGTTTCACCTTTAATAATTGAGCCAAATGCAATAATTCCCTCGGCACCATCATGAATTGATTTAAGTGCTGCATATGGTATTTCCCATGCGCCTGGGACTCTTACTATATTAATATTTTTTATCCCAACCTCTTTCATATACGATAGAGACTCTTTAATCATTGGTGAAACAATATCGTCATTCCATTTACTTGCAACTATAGAAATATTTTTTTTCATGACCGATTTGGATAATTTTTCAAATTTAAACCCATTTTCTATTTTCATTTTTCAAATCCTATAACCTCTAAATCGAATCCTGAAAGGGAAGGGTATTTAAGAGGCGCAGCAAGCAATCTAATTTTTGATAATCCCAACTCTCTTAAGATTTGAGACCCAACTCCTGAAACTCTAGTATCCGGAACCCATTTCTCTTTTGATCCCTTTAGATTTCCAAGTAGTTGATCAGGGCTTTCTTGATTGCCAATCAACAGAAGAATGCCTGAATCTTCTTCAGCAATTCTATCTATAGCATCTTCAAATGATAGCCTAGAACCAAATTCGTTTATCCCAATTAAATCATGAACTAAATTTGGAGCATGGACCCTTACAAGAGGTGCTTTATTGCTATGTATGTCACCCTTAGCAAAAGAGATATGAAGATTATTAAATATACTATCTCTCCATGCAGTTAAATTAAAAGTATTTCCCCTTATTTCAACCGTCCTTTCGTATTCTTTTTTAACTGATTTCTCTTTGACAGCACGATATTGAATCAAATCAGCGATTGATCCAATTTTTAATTTATGCTCTTCAGCAAATTGCATAAGATCATCTCTTCTTGCCATAGTTCCATCATCATTCATAATTTCACAGATAACGCCTGCAGGCTCTAGTCCTGCAAGTTTTGACAAGTCACATGCTGCTTCTGTGTGTCCAGCTCTATTAAGCACACCTCCGTCCATGGCTTTTAATGGAAAGATATGTCCTGGCTGAACAATATCGTTTGATTTTGAATTTTTTGCAACTGCTGTTTTTATAGTATGCGATCTATCGGCGGCTGATATTCCAGTAGTTATTCCACTTGCAGCTTCAATAGATACAGTAAAAGCTGTACCGTGATTAGCTTTGTTTTTTTCTGTCATCATTGGAAGATCTAAATGAGCACATTTATCAGAAGTGAGGGTTAGACAAATGAGACCTTTGCCTTTCGATGCCATAAAGTTGACAATATCAGGTCTTACAAGCTCAGCAGCACAAACCAAGTCCCCCTCATTTTCTCGATCTTCATCATCAAGCAAAATTACCATTTTGCCCTCAGCAATATCATTTATAAGCTCTTCTACAGTATTAAATTCCATTCTTTCAAGTTATTAAATTTTACGCATTATAATCTTAATATCCTCTTTCATAGGAACTGTTTCTATAATTTTAAAGTTAGTAGCATTTTTTAAAATTTTAGGAGATTTTATATTTAGAGCACTAATTGCATCTTTGCCTAAAATTTTTGGTGATATGTAGATAACTAATTCATCAACCATATTTTTATTAATAAAGGATGAGAAAACTTCTGAGCCGCCCTCAACTAAAAGTGAATTAATTTCAAATTTTGCTAATTCTTCCAAAAGTGACTCAATAGTTTTTGACTTGCTTAATTTGCGATATTTAATTTTTGAGTCTTTAGTTGAAGATAGATTATTTGAAAAGATTATTTTTTCTGAATCTCCTTTTAAAATTGATAGATTTAATTTAGATCTAGTGCTCACATTGCCTAAAATAATTTTCTTTGGCTGCCTAAATTTATCTTTGTTAATTTTAATATCTCTTACATTAAGTCTCGGATTGTCTTTTTTTACTGTTCCAGAACCAACTAATATTGCATCTGATTCAGCCCTTAAATACTGGACATCTTCTCTAGAATTTTTTGATGTTATCCATTTACTTTCACCAGAATTTAAAGCAATTTTTCCATCAAGCGTTTGCGCTATCTTCATTCTTACAAACGGTCGTCCTATAGTGTGCCTAAAAAAGAATTCTTCATTTATACTTTTTGCTTCATTTTTAAGTAGCCCAACTTTAACATCTACATTATTCTTTCTTAATATTTTTACACCCCTTCCATTAATAGACTTATTTGGATCTAAGGAAGCGCAAAAAATTTTTTTAATGCCATATTTGATAATTGTTTCAGTACAAGGGGGGGTTTTAGATGAAATTGAGCATGGTTCCAAAGTTATATATGCTGTTGAGCCTTTTAAAAGCTTAAGACCTTTATCTTTTTTAAATTTTTTGAGGCAATATTTAACAGCATTAACCTCTGCATGATTGCCCCCAAAGTATCTATGATAACCTTTGCCAATAATTTGATTATTTTTTACGATAATACAACCAACTTTAGGGTTTGGATGGGTATAGATTGAACCTTTAAGCGCAAGCTTAATAGCTTCATTCATATAATACGAATCTTGCATTTTTTATTTCTTTTTCTTTGGCTTTTCTTTATTCAAAGAATGAATTTCTGCAGAAAAATCTTTAATATCCTGAAAGTCTCTATAAACAGATGCAAAGCGAACGTAAGCAACCTTATCAACTTCTTTAAGAGCATCCATCATTATTTCACCAATTCTTAAAGATTTAATTTCACGCTCGCCGCAAGTTCTTATTTCATAGAGAATCTTGCTAAAACATGAATCAATCTCTTCTGTAGACAGGGGCCTCTTCTCCAGTGCCCTGAGCATACCTTTTTTTAATTTAGAACCATCAAATGGCTGTCTTTCACCATCACTTTTTATGACTTTTGGCAACGCAAGATCAGCTGTCTCAAAAGTTGTAAATCTGGACTGACATACCTCACAAGACCTTCGCCTCCTTGTTTGAGAGCCATCTGCTACAAGACGAGAGTCTATAACTTTAGTATCTTCAGCTTGGCAAAAAGGACAATGCATCTATAGATTATAGACTGGATATTTACTACATAAATCATTAACTTTTGATTTAATCTCTTTAAGTTTAGCCTCATCATCCATATTCAAAATCACATCACAAATCCAATTGCTTATTAATTCCACTTCTTTTGCTTTAAAACCCCTTGTTGTAATTGCTGGAGTTCCCAGTCTTATACCTGAAGTTACAAAAGGAGACTTGGGGTCATTTGGAACTGAATTTTTGTTGACAGTTATATTTACATTTCCTAAGGCTTTCTCTAGATCCTTCCCAGTTATATTTTTGCTTCTAAGATCAACTAAAATAATATGATTTTCAGTGCCACCAGTAACAACATCAATGCCTCTAGACATTATCGTTTTACTCATGAGTTTTGCATTATCAATCACATCTTGTATGTATCTTTTAAATTCAGGGTCTAAGGCTTCCTTAAAACATACAGCTTTTGCTGCAATAACATGCATCAATGGGCCCCCTTGAGATCCAGGAAAAACAGCTGAATTTAATTTTTTGTGAATAGCCTCATTCTCTTTAGCGAGAATAATTCCAGACCTAGGGCCTCTTAAAGTTTTATGGGTTGTAGATGTCACTACATCTGCATATGGAACTGGGGAAGGGTATAATCCAGCAGCAACAAGACCAGATACATGAGCCATATCAACCAATAAGTATGCTCCAACCTCATCAGCAATTTCTCTAAATTTTGCCCAATCAATAACTCCAGAAAATGCAGAAAATCCAGCAATAATAAGCTTAGGATTGTGTTCCTTAGCCATTTGAAGGACCTGATCATAATCTATATCATGTGTTTCTGGATGAAGTCCATATTGATAACTAATATAGTTTCTTCCAGAGAAATTAACTTTAGCGCCATGAGTCAAATGACCGCCATGATCCAAACTCATTCCTAAAATGATGTCATTTGGTTCTAGAAGAGCTAAAAATGCGGCGGCATTTGCAGATGATCCCGAATGCGGTTGAACATTTGCATATGCGGCTCCAAATAATTCTTTTGCTCTCTCAATTGCAAGATCTTCAGCAATATCTACAAACTCACAACCACCATAATATCTTTTAGATGGATACCCTTCGGCATATTTATTAGTGAGCAATGAGCCTTGAGCTTCAAGAATTCTATTGCTTGCATAGTTTTCAGATGCGATAAGTTCAATATGATCTTCCTGTCTCTGAGACTCTTGTTTCAAAGAAAGCCATAATTCGCCATCATATGATTCGATATCTTGTGTATTTGAAAATATTGAATCAGACTTAGAATTAGATTTATTACCAAAAAGACTATTTTTGATCTTGTTAAACAATTTTATGCTCCATAGGGTTTAAAAAGTTTATATTTTAAATCATCTATGGCTGCTTGTGGAGAAAACGCCTCACTCTTTTGGGATTACAAGCCCTACATATCTCACATTCAAGAGCAAAACAGCTTCTAGCAGTACAAAATTCTCTACCCCAAAAAATTATTTGAAGATGTAATTTATTCCAGTTTTCTTTTGGGAAGATTTTTTTTAAGTGCCTTTCAGTAATTACAACATTTTTCCCGCTTGTTAATCCCCATCTTTGAGCAAGTCTATGAATATGGGTATCAACTGGAAAAGCAGGGATTCCAAATCCTTGACTTATAACTACAGAAGCTGTTTTATGACCAACTCCTGGAAGCTTTTCTAATTTATCAATATCACATGGAATTTTAGAATCATATTCTTTTACAAGGATCGTTGATAGATTTTTAATAGCTTTGGATTTCTTTGGCCCAAGACCACAGGGCTTTATAATTTTATAAATTTGTTGCTCAGATAGCTTTGACATTTCTTTAGGATTTTTAGCCTTCTTAAATAAAATTGGAGTAACTGTATTTACTCTTTCGTCAGTACATTGTGCTGAGAGAAGAACTGCAACTAGAAGAGTAAAATGATCCGTATGATCAAGTGGTATGGGTGTTCTAGGGTAGTGTCGATCAAGAATTTTTGAGATTAATGATGCTTTTTCTGATTTTTTCATATAAGAAATGTAGCATAATATTAGTTACATTATGAACTCAAAAAAAATACAAAAATATCTTCTTAAACTAAAGGAAAGTTTTCTAGTTGAGTCTGATGAAAATAGAAAGATGTTAGATATTTATGTTAAGTACATCGAAGGCAAAGCAACAGAGAGTGATTTAGATTATGCAAACCAACAATTAACTCAAGTTTTCAAAAGCGTTGGATTAGGTGTCTTGGTTGTACTGCCTTTTAGTCCTATCACTATCCCATATATTCTTAAAAAAGCTGAGGAATTTGACATAGATCTAATCCCAAGCTGGTATAAGGCTTTCAGAAGTGATGAGGATAGATTAGAATAATCTTGTAAATTTTTTACCATGGAGAAATTATGAAAAATGTTGTTATAGTTGACAGCGTGAGAACAGGCTTAGCTAAATCTCATAGAGGTGGATTTAATATGACCAGACCAGATGACATGCTGGCACATATTATTAATGCTTTGTTAGAAAGAAATCCAAATCTTCCGCCAGAAGCAGTTGAAGACATTATTATGGGTTGCGGAAATCCTGAGGGTGCACAGGGTCACAATGTAGCAAGAAATGCTGCGGTACTATCAAATCTTACGACGACAACTGGAGGTACAACTATTAATAGATATTGTTCTTCTGGACTACAATCTATATCAATGGCTGCAGGCCAAATTATGGCTGGGTGTTATGACACTATCATAGCTGGTGGAGCTGAAACTATATCCATGATGAAAATGAATATGGATAATTTTGTTAATGAAAAATTAGCTGAGCAAAGTCCAGGGATATATTATCCAATGGGCATGACAGCCGAAGTGGTTGCTAAAAGATATGGAGTATCTAGAGAAACGCAAGATGAACTAGCATTTGAAAGCCAAATGAGAACAGCTGCTGCACAAGAAGCTGGCTTATATGATGATGAGATTGTACCAATGGAAACAAAGATGCTTCTTATGAACAAAGAGACAGGGGAATCAAAAGAAGTTGATGTAACAGTTGATAAAGATGAGTGTAATAGACCTACTACTACATTGGAGGGTTTAGCAGGCTTGAAACCGGTATTTGATCCTGAAAATGGAAGCGTTACAGCTGGAAACTCGTCACAATTATCTGATGGAGCATCAGTTAATCTAATTATGTCAGAGGATAAGGCGCTTGAATTAGGGTTAAAACCAATTGCGTATTTTAGGGGCTTCACAACAATGGGATGTGAGCCTGATGAGATGGGAATAGGTCCAGTATACTCAGTTCCAAAACTACTAAAAAATTATGGAATGGGTATGGATGATATAGATCTCTGGGAGCTTAATGAGGCTTTTGCAGTTCAGGTTGCTTACTGTAGAGATAAGCTTGGAATACCTATGGATAAATTAAATGTTAATGGTGGTTCTATATCTATTGGTCATCCATTTGGTATGACTGGTTCAAGATGTGTGGGTCATTTAACAAGAGAGCTTGTTAGAAGAGATGCGCAGTTTGGTGTTGTAACCATGTGTGTTGGCGGCGGAATGGGAGCCTCAGGTTTATTTGAAAGGTACCCAAGTTAATCATTGGCATCAGAATTTGAGCTTATAGAGCTTTTTAAAAACATTGGCTCTAACTACCAAGATAAAAATGGCATAATCGTTCCTTCGGGAGACGATTGTGCCGTATTTGATTCTAATAAACCTATACTTACTTCTGTTGACTCATCTATAGAAGGCATTCATTTTCCAAAAGAAATCAAACCATCGCAAGCAGCTTACAGATCAATCGCTGTTGCTCTTAGTGATATAGCTGCAATGGGATGTAAACCAATTGGATTTAGTCTTTCTATATCAAATCTACTTAGCGCGAAGAGCTGGTATGAAGATTTTGCAATCGGTGTAACCGAAATTGCTGATGAATATCAAATACCTCTAATTGGAGGAGATTTTGTTAAAGGAAATCTAAACATCAATGTGGTGGTATATGGTGTTCCATATAATAATAAAATTTTAAAAAGGAATGGTGCTAGTAATGGAGATCTTATTTGTATTTCAACTCCAGTAGGTAGTGCAAAGAAGGGCTTGGAAGAATTTAAATCTGGTATTAAGAGCTCAGAAAACATAACAAACTATTTAAGGCCAAAACCAAAGTTCAATATTGGCAAGTCTATTTCAGAAATTGCTACCTCTTGCATTGATACCTCTGATGGACTTTTAGTCGATCTAAAACATATTTTGGATGATTCAAAGGTAGGAGCTCATATTTATTTGGATAATATTCCATTTACAACTGATATTGAGGATATTAATGCAGGCGATGATTACGATTTATGTTTTACTATTCCTGAAGACAAGTATGAAGATAACTTCATTAAGATAGGCAAGGTCACAAATAATAAATCTATAAAACTAATCTCTGAAAAAGGTTATGATGTATCAATTAAGGGATTTAAACATTTTCAATGAGCAGCTTTCCAAACCTGAAAAAACCTTCACATTTTATAGCAACCCTTGGTGGAGTAGGAAATACAAAACATGCTCCCGGGACTTG
>CBFHRY010000006.1:35095-35372 GCA_965658385.1 Gammaproteobacteria bacterium | reverse complement strand
TGATGGTTTAGTACAAGGCAAAAATTTGTTCACTACAATAATTAAATCATTTTTTTTATCACTAACAAAAGATCTTATTTATTTTCAAAGAAAAGAAGTAAAAAATGCACCAGGTACTAAGAAAGCCATATACATTGGTATTCTAGAGAGCATTGTTCCTATAGCGTTTATTATTTTTTTAACTAACGCTTTGTCGCTTCCATGGCATCATTTTATTTTAAGTTATGTGCTGCCTTTATTATTCGCTACTACCATACTAGGAGTCTTTTTTGACTAC
>CBFHRY010000006.1:25268-35085 GCA_965658385.1 Gammaproteobacteria bacterium | reverse complement strand
ACAGAAAGGTTTGGCGATACTAATGTAATAAGAACTAAAAGCAAACTTGACGATGTTATGACTTGCATATGGGTATACCAGAATTACCATGGTATGCATCACCTATTTCCAAAATTACCTTTTTATAATTATAAAAAGGTTTTTGTTGAATCTGAAAAAGAACTAGAGTCTCTGGGTCTTCCAATAATTACACTCGGAAAAGATTAGATATTAATTTATGCCGTGCATTCCTTTCTTTAGTAGAGGTGATGCTAGTGCTAAAACAATACCAACCGCTAAAGCAATAAGACCAACATTTGTATAAACATCAATGAATGCCGATTTTTGCTCTATAGAGAAAACAGAGCTTGCGCCTTCAATTCCGTCGCTTGCAGTTGCTCTAGCTATTAATCCAGCTACAAAATTTCCTGCTGCAGATGCACAAAACCACATACCCATCATCATACCTACAATTCTCTGAGGAGATAGCTTTGTAACTGATGATAAGCCTACTGGAGATAAGCATAATTCACCAATAGTGTGAAGAAGATAAATAAGCATTATCCATATGACTCCGGTTTGAATTCCATTGCTATTATTCATTCCATAAACAAGAACTAAAAAGCCCAAACCAACAAACATAATGCCAATTGCAAACTTTAATGGAGTTGAGGGTTCAATATTTCTTTTTGATAATGCTAGCCACATGAATGCAAAGAATGGAGCCAGTGTAAATATAAAGAAGGCATTTAAGGATTGAAACATTGAAGCAGGCACTACCCATCCCATAATAGTCCTATCTACACCCCTGTCTGTAAGAATATTTAAAGAGGATCCTGCTTGTTCAAAAAGAGCCCAAAATATTAAAGAAAATAAAATTAGTATTCCAACAACAAGCAATCTATCTCTTTCTTCAGCAGAGCATTTGAACATTGCATAAAATAACCAAAAAGCAACGCAAATTGCTCCGAAACCACCCAATAAATTACCAACCACTTCTTGATTTTGGATAAGCAACCATGAAAAAAGCACCATGAGAATTCCACTTATATATGCCCAGTTCTCATAAGTGATATTAAATTTCTTTTCTTGGTATAGATTTGATGTGGGCTCAGCATGGCCTTCCAAATAATCTTGACCCCATAAAAAAATTACTAAACCAATTAACATACCAATCCCTGCAGCGCCAAATCCATAAGACCAACCATAAGTTTCACCTAAATATCCACATAGCAAAGAAGCTGTAAAAGCACCTATGTTTATGCCCATATAAAATATAGTGAAACCAGGGTCTCTTCTTGGATCACCTTCAGCATACAAGGCACCAACCATTGTTGAGATATTAGGTTTTAGAAAACCAACTCCAGAAATAATTAAAGCTAGAGAAAGATAAAAAATCTGAACATTACTCTCAAAAGCCATTCCTGTATGACCAAGTACAAGCAAAATAGCTCCAAATGTGACTGCTTTTCTTGAACCCAGTATCCTATCGGCAAGCATTCCACCAAAAACAGGCATGATATATACCAATGAAGTGTATGCACCGTAAATTATATAACTTTGAGCATCTGAAAAATTCCAATGTTTGGTCAAATAAAGAATAAGCAGGGCTCTCATTCCATAATATGAAAAACGCTCCCACATTTCTGTTGCAAAGCAAACGAATAACCCCTTTGGATGTCCTAAAAACTCTGAAGTTGTGTGCATAATTGTATTTTATTTATATTGTTTTAAAGTACTATACCAAAATGAATAACAATTCACAGTTTGTATCTCCTGTTAAAAGATTGGCTGCAACAATTTATGATTTTTTTCTATTATTGGGAGTTTGGTTTGGATGTGGCTCAATAGCATTATGGTTAAATGATGGCGAAATCCTTCACCCTGCCATAGGCGCATTTATAGTCTTAGTGAGCGCTTGGGGATTCTACTCATTCTTTTGGATTAAAGGCGGAAGAACTTTGGGGATGGCGGCTTGGAATATTAAGATTCGTTCATCAACTGAAAAGAGCATCAATCTTATACAAACGACCAAAAGATTTATAATCAATATATTTATAGTCTTTACTCTAGGGCTTCCGCTTCTTCAAATTTATTTTTCAAAGGATAAAAAGGCGCTTAATGATAGACTTTCTGGAACAGAGCTTACGCTAAGCTAATTTTCTATACATAAAAATTGAAATTATAAAGAGAGCACAGGATGGAATAAGCATTCCAATCAAAACATTTTGATTGAATGAGATTGCAATACTCGTTGAAAGATCTTGAAGGATTTGAAATATGAATGCACCTACAACTGAAAGAACAATTTTTGATCCAGAAGAAGACTCCCTCAGAGAACCAAATATAAAATATCCAAAAAATATAATTAAACTTAATATTGAAATTGGCTTTAGGATAAATTGATAGTAATGTTTTTCAAGGTGTGATTTATAAATCTTGTCTTTCCCGCCTAATTCTCCTGAAAGATAGCTTATTAAAGTAGACTTGTCCCTCATATTCATTCTTTCTATATCCCTTAAGCTCGAAGAAATAATCAAGGGTAAGTCAAAATTCTTATTAATCTTTTCATTTTGTATAGAGGTATTTTCATTACTAATGAGCACATTCACTGATTTATCAAATGTGATGTTGTTATCATTTATTAAAGCTGACTTTGCAACAATAGAGAAAACTACTTTGTTATTAGTTACCTCAAAATATTGAACATCAAAAATCCTATTATTAATTTTAGTTCCAAAATTTAAATAGCTATTTTTGTCCTTAAGCCAAGTTAATTCATTATCTTTAGTTGATGTATTTGATATCAAAAGCGCTTTGGAGGTGGATGACTTATTAGATAAATCTTTTAAGACCAATTCATGACTTGTTAAAAAAAAGATTGATAGAATCAATGAACCAAGCGAACTTAAAACAACAATTTTAAATGGGGATATTCCGCTCGATCTTAGTACATTAAGATTACCCTCCTCTTGTGATAAGCCCATTGATATCATAAAACCCAACAAACAAGAACCTTCTAAAAAAACAAAAGCCCTCTCTGGCGCAGATAAAAAAGAAAACTTTAGAGCCTCTATGAAATTATAAAGGGATGAAATATCCTCTAATTCACTTATTAGATTAAATAAAAAGTCTATAAATATAAAAATTAAAAATATAAAAAACGATATGCTAAGCGTTCGTTTAATTAGGTATCTAAAATAGATATTCATTTATAAAATAACCCCCATCAAGATCATATATAAGATGAGTAAAATTATTAAAAGCGATTGAAAGCTTAAGATGCCTCTGCTCGGTATGAGCATAAAGTATTTATCTCTTAAAAATAAAACTAAAGCAAATAGACCAAAAACTAAATGAATTAAGCCGAGATTAAAATTTGTATTTATGTTTTGGGATACATAATCTTTCCCAAGCAATAGCAAACTAAAGTATAGAATATATATAAACATTCCTGGCAAAATAACAGAAAGCCTTCCCTTTCTGGGTTCTACTTTTCCTAAATAAACCGCCATGAACATCAATATAAAAATAGCCATTGAAAAAGATAGGCTCCACTGAAATTCTGAACTTAAGGTTGTATTTTGATTATTAAAATAATCTCCTAAAACTTGATCGGAGGTACTACTTTGTTCATTAATTTTGAAATTAAAAATTCCAAAGGTTGAGAATACCTTCCCATCTTCTGAGAACAAATTAGAATTCATGGTTCCTTTTTTAAAAGACAAGTCATATTCCTCATCAAGCTTGTTAATACTTAAGGATGAAGAAGATATTAATAACGAATCTTCATTAAGTTGATTAAAAAAAGTAACGTTATTTAAGTTTAAGCCTTCTCTATTTTCAGAAGTTATAAAACCTGAACTGTTTTTAAGAGTGTATATTTCTCCAGGCTCTAAGGATAAAATTTGCTCTTCAAATGTATCTATTTTTAATAGATCGTTAGAAATTTCCTTGCCTGACGGAGCAAGATAAAAACTTAGTAAAAATGCAACTAATGCAAAAATTAATGCCTGAGGAAAAATAAATTTTGCTAGATTAATTGGGGCTATGCCAGAAGAAAAATAAGCATAAATTTCTCTATCTGCATAAAGTCTACTAACTGTAATCAAAATACCAAGGAAGAATGATAATGGTATTAATAAAGATATAAAGTCTGGAAACCTCAGTAGTACGGCATAGAAAATTATACTAGGGTCTAAATTGCCTTCTGATGCCTGTTCAAAATATGAAACAAACCTAGATCCAACAACTAATAAAAAAAATATTGAAAGAATGGCTGTAGTAGATTTAAATACTTCCAAATTGAAACTTTTTGAAAGAATATTATTTTTAAACATGCCTTGAGAACTATGATGCATTACAATATTTATCTTATCAGCAAATACTATAAATAGGAGAGCTTAAATGGCATATAAAATCTTAAACAATATATCAGTCAAAGATAGTGCAAGCAGTGACTTGGCTTCATTAAAAACTTCAATGCTTGTTATTACAATCGACAAGAATACAAAAAAAGATAAAAGCTTTAGAGCTCTAGATAAAGCAGCAAAAGGTTTTTTAAGTAGCACTGTGGCTTCGCATTTAAATGATGAAGGCTCATCTATTTCATTGCCAAGCATAGATGGAATTAATGCTGAGAATATCTTGTTGGTGAAATCTTGGGATGCAAAAACTCCAATACATAAATGGTTGGGTTCTATAAAAAGCATTACAAAACAAGCAAACAAGTTGAAGGCTAAAGATATCTCATTCGTAATAAATTCGTCTTACCCAATTAACAAAGATGTTTTTTGGATGATCGAAAGTGTTTCAAAAACAATTGAATCAAATGCATATATATTTACTGAAACAAAAAATAAAACAGTAAAAAAACCAACACTTAAAAAATTAGTGTTGTTTGTATCTGATATGAATCCTTCAGATTTAAGAAAAGCAAAATCATCTGCAAAAAAAGGATTTGCTATTGGCGAAGGTGTGAATACAGCAAAATACTTAGGAGATCTTCCGGCTAACCATGCAACCCCTAAAATTATTGAGAAGAAAGTAAAAGCAATGACTAAGGATTTTCCAAATTTAAAAGTGAAATCATTCAATGAGAAAGATCTTGCTAAAATGGGCATGGGATCATACTTAAGTGTTGCTAAAGGAAGTGATGAGCCTCCAAGAATGATGGTAATAGAATATAAAGGTGCAAAAGCATCTGAGAAACCTATTGCTCTAGTTGGAAAAGGAATCACTTTTGATACAGGTGGTGTTTCATTAAAGCCGCCACAGGGAATGGATGAGATGAAATGGGATATGTGTGGAGCGGCAACTGTTTTTGGAGTAATGTCGACACTTGCTAGATTGAATGCCAATGTTAATGTAGTTGGTATTATGGCTTGTGCTGAAAATATGTGCTCTGCTAAAGCCACAAAACCAGGTGATGTAGTAACATCTATGTCTGGTCAAACAATTGAAATTCTAAATACAGATGCTGAAGGAAGGTTAGTGCTATGCGATGCTCTAACTTATGTAGGAAAATACAAACCTAAGTATGTTATTGATATGGCAACCCTAACAGGAGCTGTGGTAATTGCTCTGGGAAGGCATGCTAGTGGAGTAATGGCTAATGATCAGCATCTAGCAGATATGATCATTGCTGCTGGAGAAGAATCTGGTGATAGAGCTTGGCAGCTGCCCCTATGGGATGAACATCAATCATGCACAAAAACTGACTATGCTGATCTGGCTAATATTGGAGGCGGAAGAGAAGCTGGAACAATTCATGCCGCAGCATTTTTATCAAAATTTACTAATGACTATAAATGGGCTCATATTGACATAGCTGCAACTGCTTCATACAGCAACCCTGTAAAAGAAGGTACTGGCAGACCTGTTCCTTTAATTAGTGAGCTTTTGTTAAGTAAAAAAATATAGAAATTCTGAACGAAGTATCATTATGGATAAGAAGTATTACCCTATTGAAATAGAGGAAAAGTGGTCAAAAATTTGGTCTGAAAGAAGTATAAATAATTCAGATGCTAATGAATCCTTTGCTCAAGTAATACCACCTCCAAATGTTACTGGAACACTTCATATGGGTCATAGCTTTCAATATGCCATCATGGATTTCTATACAAGATATAACCATATGTCAGGCAAAGACTCATATTGGCAAGTAGGTGCCGACCATGCTGGGATAGCCACCCAAATGGTCGTTGAGAATAATTTAGCAAGAGATGGTATTTCTAGAAAGGATCTTGGTAGAGAGAAGTTTATTGAGGAGACTTGGAAATGGAAAGAGTTCTCTGAAGAAAAGATAACCTCTCAAATTAAAAGACTTGGATGCTCGGTAGATTGGGATAAATATCGATTTACTGCAGATGAGGGGTTTGATAAAGCAGTAATAAAGGCCTTTGTTGACTTACATAAGAAGAAGAAGATTTACAGAGGCTATAGGCTGGTTAATTGGGATCCTTCACTAAAGACTGCTGTATCTGATTTAGAAGTTGTAAGGCAAGAAAAAAAAGGTTTGTTATGGCATATAAAATATCCAATTGAGGGTTTAGATGAATATGTTGAGATTGCTACAACAAGACCTGAGACGATGTTTGGAGATATGGCGATAGCGGTAAATCCTAATGATGAGAGATATAAATCTATTGTTGGTAAATATGTAAAACTGCCATTTGTTGGCAGAAAAATACCTATTATTGCAGATGATTATGTAGATATGGAATTTGGAACTGGGTGTCTTAAAATTACTCCAGGACATGATTTTAATGACTATGAAATTGGTAAGAAATACTCATTACATGAGCTTGATGGAATAGTTCATACCTCAGATAAACAAGAAGACTTTGTTCCAATTAGTATTTTCAATGATGATGCTTGGAGTAATGAAAATGTCCCAGAACCATTTACTAACCTTGATAGATTTAAAGTAAGAAAACTAGTCATTCAAGAATTACAAAATATTAATTTGTTAGTTAAAGAAGAACCCCACGATATAAGCGTCCCTCGTGGAGAAAGATCAAATATAGTTATAGAGCCTAAACTTAGCTATCAATGGTATGTGAAGACATCTGAAATGGCAGCAAGAGCTAATGATGCAGTTAATAATGGAGATATAAAGTTTCATCCAAGCAATTGGGATAAAACCTACTTTAATTGGATGAATAACATTGAAGATTGGTGCATTAGCAGACAGATTTGGTGGGGGCATAGAATACCTGCCTGGTATGACAATGATGGAAATGTCTATGTTGGTAAAGATGAGGCTGATGTAAGAGAACAATACAATCTTGGAGAGCTTGAGCTTCGTCAAGATGAAGATGTTTTAGATACTTGGTTTTCATCAAGCCTATGGCCTTTTGCTTCTCTTGGATGGCCTGAAAAAACTGATGATTTTAAAAAGCATTTCCCTACCTCTCTTCTAGTGACTGGCTTTGATATTATTTTCTTCTGGGTAGCGCGAATGATGATGATGAGCTTAGAGTTTACTGATCAGATACCTTTTAAAGATGTATATGTGACTGGCCTAATAAGAGATGAAAATGGTCAAAAGATGTCTAAGTCAAAAGGGAATATTATTGATCCATTAGATTTAATTTATGGAATTACACAAGAAGATCTTGTTGAAAAAAGAACCAGCAATCTTATGCAAGAAAGCATAGCTGAAAAAATCGCCAAAAAGACAAGAAAGCAGTTTCCTAATGGCATTGATTCATATGGATCAGATGCGCTAAGAATGACTTTTTATTCATTGGCAACACATACAAAAGACATTAGTTTTGAGCTAGGAAGATTGAAAGGTTATAGAAATTTTTGTACTAAAATTTGGAATGCAGCAAGGTTTATTAATGGTTATCCTGAAAGTAATGAAGTTTTTGAGGTAGCCAATGATAGTGATGCTAAGATTTTAGAAAATTTTGAGAAAACAAAAGTTAAAATTGCTAAGAATATTTCAGACTACAGGCTTGATTATGCTATTAATGAAATATATGAGTTTTTTTGGGGAAAATTTTGTGACGTCTATATCGAAGAATGTAAGAAAACTGGAGAGACAAAAAATCTAAGGCCGCTGCTGAAAGAAATACTAGTTATGATGCATCCTTTCGCTCCCTTTATAACCGAAGAGATACATAGCTTACTTTTTGGTAAAACAATTATTTAGTAGTCTAACTTCCAGGAATAAACATCTGGATGTGGTCAATATTATCTTCTAAATAGACATCACCCCTAGGAGTAAATCCTAAATCAATATAAAAATGCTCTAATCGATGCTGTGCTGAGATAATAATTTCATTTTTGGGATATTCTTTTCTTAAAAGCTCTACCCCCTCAATCGTTATCTTTTTGCCAATACCAAGACCTCTAGAGTTCATTTCTGTTACTATTCTTCCCAAAGAAGAGCCCTCATATTTTATTCCAGGCCTAAAAGCTCTTAGATACCCAATCAAATCATTTTCTCTGTACGCCAACAAATGAAGAGCATCTTGATCAGAATAATCAGCGTCTATATAAGGACAATTTTGCTCTAATACAAATACTTTTTGACGCAAATGTAATATTGCATATAACTCATCGTTGGATAAATCTTTATACTTTTTCCATAAAAATTTAATTTCTTTTGTATCTGTCATGCATTTCAACCATAAACTAATTTATTTATCTTACATCTATTTAGATATAACTATTTGCTTACTATATAAAAATTAGAGATTAAGTAGAGAAATTACAATTAATAACTTAAAATCTTCATTCTATTAAAGGTAGCCTATGGATAAAATAACCGACTTTGTTGTAAAAGATATTAATTTAGTTGATATAGATCTTTCTATCTATGATGGAAAAACTCTTCTGATAGTGAATGTTGCTAGTGAATGTGGTCTTACATTTCATTATGAGGGCTTGCAGGAACTTTATAACGAATATAATTCTCAAGGGCTAGAAATATTAGCTTTTCCATGTAATCAATTTGGGGCTCAAGAGCCTGGAACTAATGATGAAATTAAATTTTTCTGTACTGAAAAATACGATGTAACCTTCCCTATTTTTAATAAAATTGATGTGAATGGCCCAAATGAAGATCCTTTATATACTTTTTTAAAAAATATTAGCTCTGAAGAAGCTGATGTAAAAGATATTGAATGGAATTTCACAAAATTCCTCTTTAATAAAAACTCTGAGCTATATAAAAGATATGACCCTAGAGTGGAGCCATCTGATCTGGTATCAGACATACAATCAATTCTATAAATAAAATTCTATGAAAACCATACATGATATAACTGTGAAAGATGCAGGGCTGAATGAGATTAGCCTTGGAGATTACAAAGGTAAAACTCTATTAATAGTGAATGTGGCTAGTTACTGTGGATTGACTTATCAATATGAAGGCCTACAAAATTTATATGATAATTTTAAAAATGATAATTTTGAAATACTTGCCTTTCCATGCAACCAGTTTAAAGCACAAGAACCTGGAACTAATGATGAAATTAAATTTTTCTGTACTGAAAAGTACAATGTAACCTTCCCTATTTTTAACAAAATTGATGTGAATGGTCCAAATGAAGATCCTTTGTTTACCTTCTTAAAAAGTTCTAAGCGTGGATTCTTGGGCTATAAGCCAATAGAGTGGAATTTTGCAAAATTTCTTATAAATGGTGATGGTGATGTGATCAAAAGATACTTACCTTCAACTAAACCTAACAAGATTGAGAAAAAGATTGCCAAACTACTTGCTTAGAGTTTTTGACATCAAAAGAGCATCTTCTTTTTTCTCCCCGGTGTAATAGTTTTCTCTTATTGCATCCTTCTTGAAACCAAACTTCTCATAAAAAAAAAT